>DASPQI010000319.1:0-3212 GCA_035625045.1 Syntrophales bacterium
AAAATTAAATTGTGTGTTTTGGATACTGCAGGAGTTGTGTGTGATGGACCGCAAGACTTGAGACATATTTACCCAGGAGACGATTTGAAGGGCTGTAAGGCTCCAGTCATACCATTCGACGAAGTGTTACGTAAACATGGAGTAATAGTAGACTGGGCAACCATCAGAAAACCGATGGGCGTTTTTAAAAGGACGCATATTCAAATGCTTCTTGAGGATGAAAAGGTTAAACCTCAATTTAGGCAGAAATATGGACGGGACTGGACGGAAAAGGACCTTGATGAAATGTTTGTAGAATTCCAACCGATATTGAATAAGGTTATTGTGAAAGAAGAATTGGCCAAACCAATTGAGGGGACTCTGGAATGTATAGCAAAACTGCACGAAGCGGGTATTGTCGTGGGTTGCGATACTGGGTATACGAGAGATGCTTCGACCGCTTTGAGAAAGGTCCTCAAAGAAAAATTCAATTTGGAATTTGACGTAACCACCGATGCTGAAACAGTGAAAGGCAGACCCAGCCCGTTCATGGTGTTTGATTGCATGAATAAAGCGAGTGTTAACCAGGTGGAAGCAGTAGTCAAAGTTGATGACACGGCCCCGGGAATGTATGAAGGACGTAATGCGGGCGCGTGGACAATAGGGCTTTATGCCACCGGAAGCAACAGTTATGAGGAATTGGAAGTAGCAAAACCAGATTTTTTGGTCCCTTCGATCAAGAACGTTCCCGAAATCATCTTCTATCAAATTGAACCAAGACTGAGGAGAGGTGAATTGCCTGGTCAGGGCATTTTATAAGAGTCAACAAATATAGAGGGCTCTGAGAAAGATGTGATTCAGGGCTTTTTCAGAGCCGTGATCGGAAAGATCTTATACCCTACTTCACAAGGAGGTATGCTATGAACCAAACCGAAAAGACCGAATATGAAAAAAAGTTTAAGTATTGGAGGTGGCGAGTTTTATTAGGGTTTGGTTTTTTGTATCTTTTTATGTATACGGGACGCATGAACATGGGAATTGCCTTGCCCCTTCTTAAAAAAGAATTCGGCTGGAGTAGCGCCGGGGTTGGATTCATCTCATCTATGATATTCTGGACATACGGGTTTTCCCATATCATCTGGGGCCGTGTTAGTGATAGGTATGGTGGAAGAGTCCTGTGTGGCTTAGGCGCAGTTTTGAGTACAATCGTCAACTGGATCGTTAGCTTTGGTACTACAATCTTCAGTATCGCCTTTCCATGGGGAATCAATGGAATCGTCCAAGCGATGGTTTGGTCTCCTGGAACAGGTATGGTCACCAGGTGGTGGTCCAAGAAGGACAGGGGGACTGCGATGGGGTTGGCTCTCTTCTTCGCCGGATGGGCCACAGTGGTAGTGTGGATTTTAGCCACGAACATTGCAGCGCCCGTATGGGGATGGAAAGGGGTTTTTCGATTTCCGGTTCTTCTCATGGGTCTCATGGGGATCGTGAGTTTCTTCCTGGTTAGGGATTACCCTAAAGATGTGGGCTTAAAGGATTATGTTGAAGAAGACACTGAAATTAGCGAGAGGGAGGAAAAGGAAATTGCTACAGGAATTTGGCCTTATATCAATTGTTTCAAGAACTGGAGACTTGACGTAGCATTTCTGTCGCTCGGATTAGTGAATTTCACCCGATACGCGTTTTTGACTTGGATTCCGATGTATTATATGGAGTCGGCTAAATACAATATTTCAAAGACGGGCTGGGTTTCGGTTTCGTTGCCCGTCGGGATGGCTATTGGCCCTGCGTTGGCTGGTTGGATATCGGATAAATTTTTTAGGTCGAATCGATATCAGACAATTTCAGCATATTGTATCATCGCTGCCGCAGCAGCGATTGTAATTGGCCTGACACCTCCCAAGTATGTAACGATTGGAATCGTCTTCCTATTTTTGGCGGGTTTCTTCATCTATGGTGCCCATGGCCCCACTTGGGCCCTCTGCCAAGATCTCGCCGGCCGGAAAAAGGCAGGCACTGCCGCTGGGCTCATGGACTGGGTTGCCTACATGTTTGCAGCGGTGAACGCAGTGGTTATTGGAAGTATACTTACATTGACAGGGGAGAACTGGACGATTGCCTTCGTGCTGGTAGCTGTGATATCCCTCATCGCCGCAGCCTTAGCGTGGAGCGTCAAGAGATAAAGGAATCTCGTTAGTTTTTAAATGTGAATGTTAAAGATAGATAAAGGGAAAAACACTAAAGGTGATCTTGATAATGTCCTGATAAGGTACCATCAGGATGAAATTATCAGATTGAATTGAAGTTGAGAAAATGGAGGTAATGATTATGAAAGGGAAAGGTAAAGCTGCTGTCATGACGAAAGCAAACGTCCCTTTGGAAATCAGAGAGATCGATTTATCTGATACGCAGAAAGGTTACATCCTGGTAAGAATAAAATGCTGCACCATCTGCGGGTCAGACCTTCACACCTGGCTGGGTCATCGAGCGACCCCGCTTCCAATCATTCTTGGCCATGAGATCATGGGGGAGATCGCCGAGTTGGGCGAGGGGGTTCTCAGGGATTCAGGGGACCGACCCTTAAAGATTGGAGATCGCATCACATGGACGATTATGAGTAACTGCGGCAAGTGTTATTATTGCCGTGAAAAGGGGTTGATGATGAAGTGCGTCGAGCTAAAAAAATACGGCCACGATAGTTGCGCAAATCCACCTTACTTCATTGGAGGATTTGCCGAATATTGCTATGTCATGCCAGGAACCTGCGTCATCAAAATTCCTGACGACGTATCTGACGAGGTAGCTGCACCAGCTAACTGTGGTTTAGCTACTGTAATTGCGGGGTGGGATTCGATCCGTTTGGAGCCGGGTGACAATGTGTTGATACAGGGAGCAGGAACGCTGGGGATTTACGCAGCTGCACTTGCCAAAAGTTATGCTTGCAACAGGATTATCGTTACCGATGTGTTGGATAAAAGATTGGAGTTTATCAAAAAGTTTGGAGTCACGGATGTAATCAATGTAAAAAATATGAAAGATGAGGATCTGGTAAAAGCGATTCAAGATCTTACAAGGGGATATGGAGTAGATGTGGCCATGGAGGTGGCGGGAAGGCCAGAGATCATTCCTGTAGGGTTAAAAAGCCTTCGAAAAGGTGGTCAATATATAGAACACGGGAATGTGTTTCCGGGAGCAAATTTCACTTATGATGCCTCAGATATCATCTTCCGTTA
>DASPQI010000320.1:0-13022 GCA_035625045.1 Syntrophales bacterium
AATAGTTCCGTCGAGAAGACTGTATTGTGTGTGAACGTGGAGGTGGACAAAATCTGCCGAGTTCATTTTTTAATTACCTGGTAAAAATAGAATATAGATTTAATGCTCAAGTCAATAAAGTGTAAATTTCAGACACGCGCATCACTGATGAGCGAATTTTACATAGAAATACTGAAATGGCAAGGGATGTGCCTGGGTTTCTATGCCGTCCTATAATCAGTCGAGCCAATAGTTAGGAGCCTCTTTGGTGATAATAACATCGTGGACATGGCTTTCGCGAAGTCCCGCTGATGTAATGCGCACGAATTTTGTGTTTTCTCTCAGTTCCTTTATTGTTTTGCAACCAGCATATCCCATGCCGACCTTAAGACCGCCTACAAGCTGGCTTATGCTTGCAGACAGCGAGCCTCTGAAAGGCACCCTTCCCTCTATCCCCTCGGGAACCATTTTTAGGCTGCTCTCTATATCATCATGATAATACCTGTCCATACTTCCCATTTTCATGGCCTCAAGTGAACCCATACCCCTATATACCTTATAGCTTCTTCCCTGGAAGAGAATCGTTTCTCCAGGACTCTCTTCTGTTCCGGCAAATAGACTTCCTATCATGACTGTATGAGCGCCTGCTGCAAGGGCTTTAACAACATCACCAGAATATTTAATACCTCCATCAGAGATAATTGGCATATTACATTTCGCTGCAAACTTGGCAGCATCTCTGATCGCGCTCATCTGCGGAACGCCAACCCCGGCAATTATTCTTGTCGTGCATATTGACCCAGGACCGACTCCAACCTTAATTGCATCCACTCCGGCATCGATAAGCGCCTTTGCACCTTCAACTGTAGCTACATTACCGGCGATCAACTCACACTTTTTAAAGTTGGACTTGGTATCTCTTATTGCCTCTAAAACGCCTTTCGAATGTCCGTGAGATGTGTCTATAACGATCACGTCAACACCCGATGCTATTAAAGCATCGATCCTCGCTTCCCTTTCAATGATGCCAACAGCAGCACCAACTCGCAGTCTCCCTAAAGAATCTTTACACGCATTGGGATATCTTTTTATCTTTTCTATGTCCTTAATGGTAATCATTCCTTTTAAGTTATACTCATCATCTACAACGAGCAATTTCTCAATTCTATGCTTGTGCAGAAGCTTCTTGGAATCTTCCAGTGTGATATTTGATGAAACGGTCACAAGATTTTCTTTGGTCATCACATCTGAGACTTGTTGATCGATGTTCGTTTCAAATCTTAGGTCCCGGTTTGTCAGAATTCCTACCAATCTGCGATTCTTAACCACAGGAACGCCCGATATCCTGTATCTGTTCATGAGATCAAGGGCTTCATGGACCTTCTGTTCAGGTTCGATGGTTATCGGATCCACGATCATACCGCTCTCCGACTTTTTCACTTTATCAACTTCTATCGACTGTTTTTCAATACTCATGTTGCGATGAATAATCCCTATGCCACCTTCCTGGGCAAGACATATGGCTGTACGAGATTCAGTGACTGTATCCATTGCGGCGCTGATAATTGGAATATTCAAGATAATGTTATTTGTGAGAAGTGTCGAAGTCTCGACATCTTTGGGAAGAATATTCGATTCGCATGGTACAAGAAGAAGGTCATCAAATGTCAATGTCTCTTTTACATGGTCGTCAAGCATGTGCGCCTCCGTTTGTTTTGCTTTATCTTAATTTTACACTTTTATATAATAGGATATTCCGTTTAGTGAGATTAAGTATTTATCTTTCTCAGCATCATATTCTATAAAATTCGCGATTTGATAATAGCTGGCTCTTGAAAATCGTGCAACAAATGCCTTATCCTTTATGGAACAATAAAGTACATTTTCTTTTCCGATATATAAAGTGTCGAGGTTTAGCTTCTCAAGGCTCTGATCAGACAACAGAATATATATACATTTTTCATTTGAGGATTGCGAATCAGGTCCATATACGGCTTTAATTACAAATGGTGTGTCCTCTACTTCAAGATAGCAGCAATCGTCCTCCAGTTCAATTAGATATCTCCCATAATCATCCCTTTTCAAATGTTGATAAAAATAATAGGTGATATCCTTCCTGACAATTTCCTTGCCCCTGTAATACCAAATACCTTCTTTGTCTATTTTAATCTGGCAAGGAGGAATATTGATCTTCATCGTCTTTTAAAATATCTTTTTGCTATCTAGCAGCATGGTTACAGGGCCATCATTTACAGATTCTATTTTCATCATAGCCTTAAATTCACCAGCCCCGACATGGCTGATTTTCTCCTTTGCCTTACATATAAAATATTCGTAAAGTTTTTTAGCCTCTTCTGGTTCTTCAGCGGCAACAAAGGAGGGTCTTCGCCCCTTTCTGCAATCACCAAGAAGGGTAAACTGAGATACCACAAGCATCTCACCCGATATATCAAGGAGAGACAGGTTCATTTTCTCCTCAATATCTTCAAATATTCTTAAATTGATGATTTTTTCATGGAGATAGTCTGCGTCATTTTTACTATCCCCTTTTTCTATTCCAAGGAAAACAAGGATGCCCTTCCCGATACTTGATATTATCCGGTCTTCAACGCATACCCTTGCCCTGTCGACTCTTTGAACAACAGACCTCATATTTATACCTGTCTCTGTTCTTTTGGGCGGCATGTTAGCAATAATCAAATAATGCTTCAAGTGAAATATGATTGGTATTGTTGCCATATTATAAAATACTATGGTATAGGTGTTAAGTAATATGAAAAAAAATATTCTTCTTATCAATCCTTGGATATACGATTTTGCAGCTTATGATTTATGGATAAAACCGCTTGGACTCCTGTATATTGCAAGCTTGCTTCGTAAGAACGGTTTTAATGTTCGATTTATTGATTGTTTAAATCCGTATCATCCTCTATCAAACAAAGAAACAAACAACAAACCGCCCAAGAGAAATAATTCGGGTCACGGAAAGTTTCTCAAAGAAATTATTTCCAAACCATATCATTTAAGGGATATTAAAAGAAGATATAACAGATACGGTATAACACCCGATATTTTCGTTGAGGAACTATATTTATCAGAGAAGCCAGATTTAATCCTGGTCACTTCTATGATGAGTTATTGGTACCCGGGTGTTTTTGACGCAATAAAAATCGCAAAGGAAATATTTCCAGGTATTCCTATAATTTTAGGAGGAATATACGTAACCATATGTCCCGGGCATGCATTAAAATCGGGAGCTGATTATACCATACCTGGTGAGGGCGAAAGGCATATTCTCGATCTGTTAAAAGATCATTTTGGCGTTGAGACTATTTATACACCTGATCCACAAAATCTGGATTCTTTGCCCTACCCTGCTTTCGATCTACTGCATGTTGTAGATCAAATACCAGTTCAAACATCAAGAGGATGCCCTTTTAAATGCACGTACTGTGCTTCTCATATATTATATAAAAACTTCAGACAGAGAGATCCAATAAAGGTAGTAGATGAAATCAGCTTCTGGAATAAATATTTTAATATCAAACACTTTTCTTTTTATGATGACGCTCTCTTAGTCAATGCTGAAGAAATGGCGATGCCCATGCTTAAAGAAATTATAAAGAGACGATTGCCGTGTCAATTTCACTGTCCAAACGGTCTTCACCTGAGTGAAATCTCGCAAACATTAAGCAGACTGATGTACAGGGCTGGGTTTAGAACCATTCGTTTCGGCTTTGAGTCGTCAAATGTGATAACTCAAAAATACACCGGAGGAAAAGTCAGCAACGACCAATTGAAAACTGCCGTGACGTATTTGAAGGAGGCAGGTTATACATCAAAGGAACTTGGTGTTTACTTACTGTGCGGATTACCCGGTCAGGAGGCTTCTGAAGTAAAAGACAGCATACATTATGTACAATCGTGTGGGGCAAGACCTATTATTTCGGAGTATTCCCCTATACCGGGTACGGCAATGTGGGAGTCGTCAGTGGATGCGTCTCCATTCGACCTTGAAGGAGAACCTCTGTTTCACAACAATTCACTACTTCCCTGCCAGAGTGACAAGCTGACGTTTCAAATGTATCAGGAGTTAAAAATGATGACAAGGGTAGATTGACCATAAACACATCCTGTAAGCCCGCTTCTATGCGCGTACAGCTTCGTATTTGATGTTGTTTCACTCCTTAAATAAGGATGCGCATTTTATAATGGTGCAATTTATGCGGGTCAAATAAATATTTTTTAAAAATTTACATCTGAATAGGTAAATATGATTTAATTGTGGATGTATTATGAAAGAAAGTGATTTATGCGTTCATGGTTTTGGTGTTTAAGGAATATCCTTATCGCTTTTTCTTCGCTGTTTTTTTTGGTGTTTGGCATTCAGGCACTTATTGCGGCATATAGTATGAAGAATCCTTATGAGTTTATCATGCATTTTTTTTCATCAAGCCTAATTATTCTGGTCAGCATTGTAGGAATAATTTATATTGCATTCCGTCTGCGAGCAGCACTAAAACTTCGTACGAAGGCGGAAGATGATGAGTAAATCATTCGTGGGTATACTGACCAAGGCAATTTTATTTACACTTACGTTTACTAGCATACCTTCGGCTGTAATTTCATACGAACTGGAGAAAAAGATTTTGTCATATACTCTCAATAACGGTTTGAAAGTTCTCATGATGGAAAGGCATTTAAGCCCTACAATATCATTTTACATCAGACATCGCGTTGGTGCCATTGACGAAGATGATGGTAGAACCGGTACAGCCCATCTCCTGGAACATATGATGTTTAAGGGGACAAAAACTATCGGCACAAAAAACTTTAAAAAAGAAGTCAGGATTCTCAGACTAATAGCTAAAACCGGGGAAAATCTTGACGCTGAAAGAATGAAAGGAAAATATGCAGATAAAAATAAAATCGAATCGCTGACTAAACAGATGACGCTATTACAGCAAGAGCATAAAAAATTATTTGTCGAAAATGAGATTGACAGACTTTATACGGAAAATGGTGCAGATCACATGAATGCAAACACGGGACTGGATCTTACGACTTTTCATGTCAGCCTCCCCTCCAACAGGATCGAGCTCTGGGCCAGGATTGAGGCGGACAGAATGACTAGCCCCGTCTTTCGTGAATTTTATTCCGAGCGCAATGTGATTATGGAAGAGCGCAAACAGAGGGTTGATTCCGATCCGCAAGGTCAGCTTTATGAACAATTTTTAGCTACAGCATACGTTACACACCCTTATAGACGACCGATCCTGGGCTGGCCTTCGGATTTACAATTTTTAAGTATTGTATATACCGCAGACTTCTTTAAAAGATATTATGCTCCCAACAATACAGTCATTGCAATTGTCGGAGATATTGATCCCGCAAAAACAATCAGGATAGTCAATAAATACTTTGGTTCTATTCCACGCCGCACTTTAAATTCCTCACCTATCACAGAGGAGCCGCCTCAAAAAGGCGAACGGCGTGTGAGCATTTTAGCAGATGTAAGTCCCAAGGTGATCATCGCATATCACAAACCAGCGATGCCGGATTTTGATGACTATGTGTTTGATGTTATAGAATGCCTACTTTCACGAGGAAGAACATCTAAATTTTATAAATCACTTATAGAGGAAAATAGCCTCGTCGAAAGCATACAAGCAACCAATGGTGTGCCAGGGGCAAAGTATCCTAATCTTTTTGTGATATCCGCTAAACCGCGTCATCCGCATACAAGCGCAGAAGTGGAGATGTCTATTTATGACGAGATAGAAAAACTTAAATTAACGGCAATTTCCAAAAGGGAGTTAAATAAAGCAAAGAATCAAATTAAGGCTGATTTTATAAGAAGCCTGGAAACTAATTCCGGACTTGCAAACATGCTTTCCTATTTTGAAATTATTGCCGGGGATTATCGGTACGTTACTGATCACATCAAGGTAATTGAAAAGATCACACCTGAAGACATCACGCGTGTAGCGAAAAAATATCTGATACCAGAAAATAGAACCGTAGCAAATTTGATTAATAAAAATTAGTCTAATGCATAAATTCATTTATCGTGTTTTACATTTCGTTCTCCTGTATTTTCTTCTTTCAAGTACCATTGCCTGTGCGGCAGAAACGACTTCAATTTCGCAACTCCCTGACCCCGATAAATTGCAGTACCAGTTAGACAAATTCATTCTACCTCAGGCACAAAGGGTAGTTATTGATAACGGCATTATACTTTATATATTTGAAGATCACGAACTCCCTATCATTAATATATCGGCCGTAATCAGAACCGGTTCCAACTATGATACCATTGGGCAAGAAGGTCTTGCCGAATTAACGGCTACAGCTATGAGAACCGGGGGCACAAACTCAATGTCTGCTAGCGCCGTAGATGAAGCTCTGGACTTTTTTGCCGGTTCAATTAGTGTTTCTATGAATCGTGATTCGGGATCTTTTAACCTTTCCGTTATGAAAAAAGACTTGGATGAAGGTTTGAACATCTTTTCTCAGGTGCTTACAAATCCGGCTTTTGAACAAAACAAAATCAGTCTGGCGAAAGATTTAAAAATTGAGGAACTCAGAAGGATAGCGGATGATCCCGAAAAGCTCGCTTTCAGGGAATTCAAAAAATTGCTATATGACAATAATCCAGCGGGGAGATTCCCCACCTTAGCATCCGTAAAGAATATTCAAAGAGACGACCTTGTCCAATTCTATAACAGTTTTTTTTATCCCGGCAACCTAATGATAGCCGTAACCGGAGATATTTCAAAACAAGAGGCTGTAAATAAGATCAAAGAGCATTTTGGAGCATGGAATAAAGCTAATAAACATCATGACATCCCACCTATACCTGTAAAACAAAAAGGGCATATCTATTTTCTGTTCAAGGACATCCCTCAATCGGTAATCATCTACGCTCAATTTGCGCCGGGCAAAAAGAACCCAGACGCGTATCCTTTTGATTTACTCGATTTTATCGTTGGAAGCGGTGGTTTCAGATCCCTCATTTTCCGGGAAGTTAGAAATAACCTCGGACTTGCATACAGTACGGGAAGCTTTTACACGAAAAAAAGTGAGTATGGCGTTTTCGGGGCTTACGCGATAACAAAATCTGAATCGACAGCAGAAGTGCTATCATTGATCCGTTCCATTATCAAAGATTTAAGTAACAGTATGATAGATAAAAAAGATATTGAGCGGGCAATTAAATCAATCAATAATAATTTTGTTTTTTCATTTTTATCCGCAAAACAAATTGCCTATCAGCAATTAATAATTGAATATGAGCACCTGCCTGAGGATTATCTCGCGACTTACAGGGACAGGATTGCACAAGTTAAGGCAGAAGATCTGAAAAAAATGGCAGTTAAATATCTATCCACAGATGAACCTGTTACCCTCGTTGTGGGCAATGAAAATGCTTATAAACAAATGCTCACCACCTTCAGAAATGTTTCAAGAATTGAAAGTAAATTATGAATAATCTGTCAACTTTCGAAAAAATTTCCAGGCGGATCGAGAATTATGAAGACGCCATGATCAAAATGCAAATGGAGCTTACAGCAATTCCTGCCTTGTCTCCTGATAACGGAGGTGACGGTGAATATAAAAAAGCATTATGTATATTATCATATCTCCGCAAAATGAATTTTCCTGACATTATGGAAATTAATGCCTCTGACGACAGGGTGTCTTCAGGGATCAGGCCCAACCTCTTCGTTACGATACCGGGCGAGAACTCAAGAAAAACTATCTGGGTTCTGACACACATCGATGTAGTTCCTCCGGGAGAATTAAGGTTGTGGGATGGTGATCCCTTCACTTGTTACATAAAGAACGGGAGAATTTACGGCAGGGGCACAGAAGACAATCAGCAGGATATGGTATCATCAATATTTGCAGTAAAGGCTTTATTGGACGAAGGCATAACGCCGGAATCCTCTATAGGCTTGGCTTTCGTTTCCGATGAAGAAACAGCAAGCGTTTTCGGTTTGTCATATATTTTGAAAAATAAAAAAAATCCTTTTCGAAAAGCGGATATTATTGTAGTTCCTGATTCCGGAAACGAAGATGGAACAATGATTGAGATAGCCGAAAAAAGTATCTTTTGGCTTCGTTTCAAGACCATTGGTAAACAATGTCACGCAAGCAGACCTGATCTTGGTAGAAATGCATTTCAAGCAGCGTCTCATCTTGTCGTCGCATTGAATAATCTTCATAATATCTTCGATGCTTCCGACAAATTCTATCAGCCTCAGATAAGTACTTTTCAACCGACTAAAAAAGAACCAAATGTCGAAAATATCAACACGATTCCTGGCGAAGATGTCTTTTATCTGGACAGCAGGATACTGCCTCAATATTTATTATCAGATGTATTTCACAAAATAAGGGAAATGACTTTTGAAATAGAAAGACAATTTGGCGTATCTATAGAAATAACTACAATTCAGGAAATGCAAGCCCCTCTTCCGACTCCGGATGACGTTCCAGTTGTCAATGCCCTTCAGGAAGCTGTAAAGAAAGTCTATAATGTACATGCAACACCTCAGGGAATAGGAGGAGGAACCATCGCCGCTATTTTTCGCAAAAACAACTACCCGGCCGCAGTCTGGTCGAAGGTTAATAATTTAGCCCATCAGCCAAATGAGAACTGCCTCATCTCTAATATGGTTGGAAACGCTAAAGTATACGCATACTTGTTTATGAAAAAGTAAAAATGATTGCAATCAAAAAAATCGCATGTTAGCATTACATACAAAAATAGTTTGAATCATTAGATTAATATTCTTAAATACGGCATAGCTAATAGCGAGGTAGCATATTTACTTGAAGCAAAGCCACGATACTATCTCAGTCAAAAAGATCAGTTTTCCTGATAATAATCTTCTAAGAAATCTCCTCGGTGAACATGATAGAAATATCAAACTCATTGAAAAATTAGAACCTGTAAAATTAATTGTACACGGCAATCTTCTGACAATCACAGGGGACCCGGTTGCATCAGACTTGGCTCAAAACCTTATTATTCAACTACACTCATTATTAGAAAAAGGATATCCTATATATCCGGCAGACATTGATTATGCTCACAGAATCCTGTCCAGCGACAGAACAATAAGTTTGGAGAAGATATTTCTCGATACCGTTTTTATTTCATCAAAAAAACGTATAATTACCCCTAAAAGTATCGTCCAGAAGCTTTATATAGACTTAATCAGAGACTTCGATATAGTTTTCGCGATAGGTCCTGCGGGAACAGGCAAGACATACCTTGCGATGGCAATGGCTGTATCCTCGCTGCTAGATAAAAAGGTCAACCGCATTGTTCTGGCAAGACCCGCCGTTGAAGCCGGAGAAAAACTGGGGTTTTTACCGGGTGATCTGGCAGAGAAGGTTAATCCGTATCTTAGACCATTATACGATGCCCTCTTCGATATGATCGACTTTGATCAGGCATCGGCTTTAATTCATAAAGGAGTTATTGAAGTTGCGCCTCTTGCTTTTATGCGTGGAAGGACTCTGAATGATTCTTTTGTAATTCTTGATGAAGCACAAAACACCACCTCGGAACAGATGAAAATGTTTCTAACGAGACTCGGATTCGGATCAAAGGCTGTTATCACAGGGGATATAACCCAGATAGATCTCCCACATGACAAAATATCGGGTCTTATAGAAGCAGAAATAATTTTGAAGAAAGTAGAAGGTATTAAGTCCCTCCGTTTTTCAGAGATTGATGTAGTCAGACATCCCCTTGTCCAAGATGTGATACGGGCATACAATCACATTGATCGTGCAAAGAAGAGAATTAAAAAATAATGTTTTATGATGCCAGATAATCTTAATTTAACCAAAGTTTCCAAACATTTTAAAAAAGTATTAAACCCAAAAAAAATAATACCTGAGTTTGCGCGTAAAACAGCATTTCAAAGATGGGCGATCGCTATTTTTCTCAGTGCTATCCTGTCTTTATTATTAACACCTCAAGTTTACTTCTCTTACCCTGAGTATAAAGTCGGCTCAATAGCTACAAGAGATGTAAGAGCTGATCATGATTTTTTAGTCGAAGATAAAGCAGATACAGAACAGAAGAAAGCGGAAGTAATCAAGGACGTCCAATCTGTTTATGATTACGACGGCGATATTGCTTCCCAGATAAAGTTGACAGTAGCAAAGGGTTTCTCATTTGCGGAACAATTATTAATCGTAAACAGCAATGAACCCGTGCCCACACAGACATCCCTGAATAAGGGTCGAAACGATTTTGAAAAGTTATTAGGTATTGCCCTGTCGAATGATGAACTAAACATCTTACAAAAATACAAATTTTCCAATTTGATATCAGAATCAATTTCTAAAATTATTGCGGGTATCTATAAAGCGGAATTAATAACCAATACTACTTTTACAAAGCAGGACACTGAGAATGGGATCATTATCAGGGATATAAGGACTCAGAAGGTAAAAATCGAAAGAAAGCTTAACACCATCAAATATGTCAAAAACATAGATACAACTATTTCGAAGAAGGCAAACGATATTCTCAAAGATAACAATGAAGATTTGAGAAAAACTGTTATTTCTATTTCCAAGAAGCTCATCCAGCCGAATCTGAAATTTAATAAGAATGCCTCGGAAAGACAGAAACAGACTCTGTTAGCGGATTTTAAACCTGTTTTTTTCCAGGTTCTTAAAGATGAAATGATTATTCGAGAAGGTCAGAAGATCTCTCCTTCTGATCTGGATAAGTTGAATGCTTTCTTTAAGATCAAGGGTGAAAAAAATATTTCAAATATCTACATTCTTTTGGGCACTTTTTTTCTTATTTTATCCCTGTCGATAGTACTATTTCAGTTATCCAAAATGTGGATTCAGTCTGACGAGAATATTTCTGACATAATTTTTATGGGCATTACCACCCTCTTTCAAATCCTGTTAATAAAATCAGGGATTTTTATGTCTGAGGCTGTCAACAGGGCATTTCCATTTTTCTCTACCGAGGCTTGTTATTTTGCTATTCCTTTTGCTACCGGTGCTATGCTTGTCGGTATTTTTATTAATAGAAGTGTGGCTTTGATATTTTCTATTTATTCGTCATTTCTTGCAACTTTTTTGTTTGAAGGCGAAATATCAATGATGCTTTTTGCTTTCATCGGAAGTGTGGTCGCTTCTTATCATGTCTCTCATTGTAAACAACGATCAGCATTTTTCAAGATCGGCCTTCTGTTGGGTTTATTAAACGGTGCCACTATCTTATCCCTTTGTCTCTTTTCTCCATCTACCAGTATTATCTCATCTAGCACTATCACAAAGCTCAGCATGGGGATTGTGGGCGGCATTGTGTCAGGAATCCTTGTAGCGGCAATTACCCCTATCTTTGAAGCGCTTTTTAATTATACAACCGACATAAAATTATTAGAACTTGCCAACCTGAATCATCCCATCTTCCAGCGGATGATTATGGAAGCGCCCGGTACTTACCATCATAGTATTATCGTAGCGTCTCTGGTTGAAGCTGCTGCGGAGGCTATAGGCGCAAATCCCCTTCTCGCCAAAGTTAGTGCATATTATCATGATATCGGTAAAATAAAGAAACCACAGTATTTCATTGAAAACCAACAAAACGGAGAAAATAAGCACGTTAAACTATCACCAAAAATGAGTAGCCTTATTATTACTACTCATGTCAAAGAAGGCTGTGAGCTTGCAAGCAAAGCCAAACTCGGTACAAGAATCACGAACATTATAAGAGAGCACCATGGGACCAGTCTTGTCAGTTACTTTTATGAGAAGTCTAAAAAGGATAGGGATCCGTCTATCAGATCTTTACTTGAAAGCGATTTTCGTTATGCCGGGCCAAAACCTCAAAGCAAGGAAGCTGGTCTTGTGCTTCTTGGTGATGTTATAGAGGCCTCATCAAGGACATTATCAAACCCAACTCCAGCAAGAATCAAGAACCTGGTCAGAGAAAGAATTGAGCGTGTATTTATGGATGGTCAACTCGATGACTGCGAACTTACACTTCATGATTTGAACAAAATCGCCGAGAATTTTATGAGAATTCTCAATGGCATCTTTCATCAAAGAATTGATTATCCGGATTTGGTCATCCGAGAATTTAACGGTAACAAAAAAGGAAATAATGTCGATACTTATAGAAAACAGGCAGAAAAAAATAAACATTGATCTTCTGCATGTTAAACGGGTACTTAGTAAAATTATGAATTATCTCGATTGTAAAGATAAAGAAATTAGTCTGTTATTTGTTAATGATAATGAAATTAGGAAAATAAACAAACGTTATTTAAATCGGGGTTATTCTACAAATGTTTTGACATTTTCTCTTTCGGAAGGAGAATTTGGGAATATTAATCCTAAAATTCTCGGAGATATTGTTATTTCTGTGGAGACAGCCTTGAAAGACGCACAAGAAGCCGGTACAAAATTAAATGATGAGCTGGAATTTCTCATGGTACATGGTATGCTCCATCTACTTAATTACGACCATGAAAACGTTAGCGAAGATGAGGTTAAAAAGATGGAGATGAAGGAACAGGAAGTCTTAAGTGCTTTGAAAAAGTGAGTGAAAATTATATTACTTCACAATTATAACCTGTCCAGGATGTATATTATCTTCTCGTGCTAATTTATTGATTTCAAGGATTTTATCCAGACTGACCCCGTTTTTTTTCGCAATTTTATCCAGGCTATCTCCCTTTCGTACAGTATATGTTTTTAAATTGGCACTAGCTGCTGTATCTTTGCTTTTTTTATTCCTCACCTTGGGAGTTTCTTTATCCGAACTGTTGGCCTGTTGTTTTTCTCCGTTTTTAGAGTTAATTATGATAATCTGACCCGATTTAAGTGTTTTACGTTTGATTCTATTCAATCTTTTAATTTCCTCGATCGACGTATCAAATTGTTTCGCGATAGATGCTAAAGTTTCACCTTTTTTTACTTTGTATTTAATTACATCCTCATTTGCCTCGCTTTTATCGTTATCCGATTTCGGATGAGAATTACTTTTATAG
>DASPQI010000321.1:0-3688 GCA_035625045.1 Syntrophales bacterium
GTCGCAGAATCGTAGCAGAATTTAGCTCTCCATGCAGAATTTAGGGGAAAGGACAGAAAATACAGAACGATGCTTCCCCTTTTTAAATCAAGAACTTATGCCCAAATCGTTGCCAGTGGCCCTTCTGTTAAAATTGCCTGCTTCGCCCTTTCAAGGCGGTAACGCTAGCAGTAGTGAATCGTGGCTGCCGAGTAAGACCTGGCCATACTTCAGAAGTCCGCATCCAGATTCTGCAGTCTTTCATCCGGATCCTCGAATACGACCTCCGAACAGTCGAAATGCTCGGGATGGAATTCTCCACCTGCCCACTCGAGCCTTGATTCGTGCTCCTCATGTCCCGGATTCATGATGATGGAAAGGAACTCTTCGTAACCGTAGCTGCCGCCGCAATCCTCGGGAGGACATGCTCGCTCCCCGCCAATACACAACGGATAATCAACGCCCTTCTGCCGGTCCAGAATGCCCTCCAGCAAAATGACATGCACCCAGCCATCACCGAAATCGTATGCATATTCCGCTCGCGGATTCAAAGGGTTTCGTAAAAAAGCTCTGATTTTCGATTTTATCAATTCATCCGCGTATCCCAGATTATTGTTATCTTTCTTGTCTTCTGCGGATTGACTCTCTCGCAATCCTCATTAAATTGGCCTTTCGCATTTGTATAATGTGACCGGACAGGTTTTGTCCGTGGATGCGCCTGTGCAGAATAATCTCAGGCAAGCGTGCCATGGGAACACCTGCTTCACTCGCCCGGACAAACCACTCGGTGTCCTCTCCGCTCCTATATTCGCTATTGAACAGACCGACACGGTCAAAGGTCACTTTTCTCGCCGCCAGAACTGCCGTATTTGAGGCGTCCTGTGGTTCTGACAGCCACTTGGATTTCATCCAAGGTGGCACAGCACAGCCGGGTTCCACAAACATCATCTGCTTGCCCAGAAGATAGCCAACCTCCGGGTGCTGATCAAAATACCTGACCGTAACTGTCAGCCGACCAGGAGGCCAAAAATCATCACTGTCCAAAAAAGCGATGATTTCACCACGAGATGCGACGATGCCGGTATTACGGGCCGATGCGGGGCCTGCATTTTGTTGAAAGATATAATGGATATCCCGGCCCAGGCCCATGGCGACTCTTGCGGTATCGTCTGTTGAGCCATCATCAACGATGATGATTTCCAAAGGCTCGTAATTCTGCCGGTAGATACTTTCAACCGCTTCAGCCAGATATTTTCCACCGTTATAGACAGGGATTATTACAGTCACCAAGGACCGGTTCATGCGCATGTCTTCCTCATTTTTTTTCTTTACAGACTTTTTCACTAGATGTCTCTCCGAACCGTAGGGCCATTTGAAGAGTCATTTGGCGTTCTGCAAGTCACCATCCTGGGTCCGCATACGGTCAAGGGATTTCTTAAAGACCCTCGGCTTCCCCAATGCAACAATGTCCTTTCCCTCCGTCATATTCTTTGCGAGCCTTCTGACGAACAAAGTATTCTCCTCCAGCCGTTTGACATTTACCTTTAATTGGCGGCACGGTTATACCAGTCTATATCCTCTCCCAAATTGAGTGTGGGATCGAATAATCCTACTTTTCTGAAAACAGAATTCCGGTATATTGCGGCCCCGATACAGTATTGAAAAGACTCCTTCGGATTTCCGAAAAGGTCGTATTCGCCTCTCACCGTATCGTATTCCATCAACTAGGCATACCCGCTTACAAAGAGGTTCACCAGGCCGAAATAGCCACTGGCATCGGGCCATACCAAGGGATAACCGTTGTAGATGGCAGCGCCAGAGAGAAGAAGTGTGGCCGCAAGAAGCGTCGCCATGTTGTTCAGTCTCTTCATCTTCATGATAAATATGTCACTCCTCCGGTGACCACGGCAGGCGCGGCTGGAAGATGGAGCGTTATAGCAGAGATCTTCACTTACGGTTAGTCTGACTTTCCAGCCTTGCCCGCGCGTTGGCGGCCAATGGATTCTTTTAGCGATCTCAATAGGAGCGATTTGCCTCCTTTCCACTGATAAGATAAGTTCGAATCATGGATTCTGCGCTCCAGAAGTGTGTACGGCAGCATAAAGCCTGAGACGCCCGCGTCCTTAGCGCGAAGGACCCAGTCAAGATCTGAACCTGACCGGCGATTCGAATCAAACGCCCCGATTTTTTTGAATATCGACTTACGGACCACCAGGTTCGGCACTCCTCCCATCTGGTCTTCGACGAGTTGATCTTCCCTCAGCCACGCCGGACGGTTGGTACCTTTTTCCAAAAAGTTACGAAATTTTGCGGTTACATAACCGGTCTCGGGGTGCTCCTGCAGCCAACCAATTTGCTTGGTCAGCTTGTCTGCGGTCCAGAGGTCATCGGCATCCAGAAATGCCACAAACTCACCTTGGGACAGGGAAATTCCGACATTCCTGGACGCCGCAACGCCCTGATTCGGCTGATGTACGTATATCACGTCTCTGAAAGAACGGACAACCTCTGCCGTGTTGTCAGTTGACCCGTCATCTACCACAATAACTTCAATCGGGCGATAATCCTGCCCGAAGGCGCTTTGGAGCGCGTCGTATATGTATCGCCCCCCGTTGAAAACCGGCACAATTACACTCACTAAGGGTCTATTCATAAAATCAATCTTGTATTCCCGTTCACTCGACGCCCACTGCCTGATGAATCGCATTAAGCCATACTGTCATCTCAGCAGTAAGGCCGATACTCGGCGTATCGTTTCCCGGCACTTTCCAGAAACCCTTTTTCGATTGGGCAGTGATGAGATTGTCCCCGATGCGTATCGCCATTTTTTTATACTTGATTTCTCCGGTAATGGTAAAGAGAAGAGACGAGGCCCAGCCGACTTTTCCTGCGCCGAAAAGACGGAAAAGATAGTCGCATGCCGTTTCCGCAAATCTCATATAATCCTTTGCCAGTTCCAGCCATTCTCGCTCGCCTGTGGCCCCGTAGAGACTTGCGAGAAAGGCGCCGGCGGCTCCAGGTTGGAAAAAAAATTGGTGACTCGCTGCCCCACTGGAGACAACGTAACGGAGTTCATTATCCGGTGCGATAATCAGCCCCTTGGCCCTGCTATAGACTGTGTAAAGCCTACGGGGAAAATCCGGCTGGGCCTCTATAACGGTTCGCATCCAGCCTCCAACAGCTCTTGCGACTTCAATTCTGCCTGTGTAAATTGCGGCCAGGCCGCAAAAGCTGACATAAAGAATATGTTGTTCAGTGTCGGCATCGCGCCTTAAGGAGCTTGAGTAGAAGCCTCCGCTTTCGGCATCCCAGAAGGTCATGAGAAAGTCCATCCCCTTTCTGGAGAGATCGAAGTTCCCAAGTCTGTGGGAGCCTATGACGACCCAGGAGTTGGGGTAGGTATAGTTGAAGTCTTCACTGCCCTTTGACCGTTGACCGAAGTCTCCCTCGGGTGTCATATCTTTTTTCCTGATCCAATCACAAAGGAGATTGGCGGCGTTACTATGGCCGCAGACTTCCAATGCCGCCAGGACTTTGCAATATTCATTTACCCCCAGGCTGCCGAATCCTCCGTCAGGCGGGATAACCTTCAAAAGATACGATCCCCCGCAGTCTCTCGCATCCTTGAATCTCAGCATTTCATTGCGCTGCTTTATTTTTGCGACGATCTTCCACATGCTCAAGTACGGCCTTCTTTGACATCCGCAAG
>DASPQI010000322.1:0-7587 GCA_035625045.1 Syntrophales bacterium
CCTGAGATTGTTGCAATCTGTAGGCTTAAAGTTATATTAGCGTCATACTTGTTTTTGCTTCATTAAAGATTAATCCTTATCCCCAATCATTATTGAATACTTTCCTATATACACATTTAATCAAGACATCGCTTTATCGTGTGCTTGCGCTAAATATTTGTTTTCTGACGCCTTGTTACTAATTAAAAGCTTAAGTTTTGTATTGATTTATCCGAAATGGTTTATTAGAATTATTCGCTCTTAATTGCTTAAAGCATGGGAAAGTGCATCTATATTGAATAGGATAATAAAATAGGCAACTTTATTGTGCTTTTTCCATGGAAGGGATAGTTATGAAAAAATTTTCTATTGTTAAAAGAAGAAGGGAAGAAGCTCTGCCTTTTGGAGGGCGACCTTCCGGAATTGGTACTCAAGTCTTGGCGGAAAGAGAGTTGATTGAAGTTCCATCAAGTGTACTTAAAATAAGTTCCAACAAGATGGAAAAAGAAACATACACTCTTGATGAATCCGATGAAGATATTGATGAGACTATCTCTATTGATCTGACTCCTGATCAATATGAGCTCGTCAAATCAAGCAGCTATGTTAAATATTTCCTTAATGGTGAATCGAGCGGTGTTTCCTTAGATATAAATAAGCAGAAAGACGGGCAGATTATTTTCAATTTTCAGTTCAGGAAAGTTGAAACGGTGAAAATGCTTAAGACCGATCATGTTTGCCAGATGTTGCAGATCAGTAAGAGCTCACTCATGAATCTAGTCAATTCGAAGAAGATTAAAAGCTATAAGATTGGCAGACTGAGGCGTTTTCTATTGCAGGATATCCTTGATTATCTATCGAGAAGCGAAGAGTTTGTTGCAAGTTCAAAAGTATAATACTCTTAAAATTTCGCTGGATTAATTGATCCATCGCGGAGGTTAAAATTTATGTATTACGATTATTGGGGTCTCAAAAAGCCACCCTTTGACAATGTACCGGACCCAACTATGTATGCCGATTGTCATGCTTCAATGGAAAATGCGATAGCGGAAACCCTGTTTGCAATAGAGGAGGGGAATGAATGTGTCGCGGTAATTGTGGGTGATGTTGGTCTGGGGAAAACCTTGTCTATTCGAATAATTATTGATTCTCTTGATCAGGATAAATATAAAATAGCGCTGGTGACTAATCCCGATATGTCTTTTATTGAGCTCTTGAGGGAAATTATAGGCCAACTTACCGGGAAACAGTGTGAAGAAAGAAGAAAAATTAATTTACTGGAAATGTTTAACAAGCTCTTGTTTGAAACAATAGATACTGGAAAGAAGGTTTTGGTATTTGTTGATGAGGCAAATGCAATGTCTCCCACTAATTTGGAAAGCCTGAGACTTCTTACGAATATGCAAGAAGATCAGAGAAATTTATTTACAATAGTGCTGGCGGGCCAACTTGAGCTTGCCCGGCGGTTGGAGCATCCTAAACGGGCGAACCTTTTCCAACGTATCGGGACATTCAGCAGGATTGACAAAATAGAATCTGAAGATTTGGTGAAGGCTTATGTTGAAACACGGCTTAAGCTGGCTGGCGGATTGAGGCCTGTTTTTACTAATGATGCTTATTGCTTTTTATGGGAATACTCTGAGCATGGTGTACCCCGTCTGATCAATAAGATCAGCAAATTATCATTAAAGGCTGGAGAAACAAATCAATTTACTCAAATTTCCGGGGAGGTCGTTCGTCAGATCGGCGAACGCTTTCGGCACTTGGCAGGGCCTGCCGTTCAGAAGAGAAAGCCGAGGAAAAGGCTTGAGAGTATGGTTTTGGAGGAATCACTTGATGAGAAGGCATTACAGCCCTCCATCGATTCCTCTGCACCGTCAGTAGAAGCTTTTATGGATCGACGCCAAACTGATGATATTCATGAGGAAGAAAAAGTTGAGCCTGTAGCAGGGATAGCAGAGTCTTTTACAGAAGAAGCAGAGCAGGAAAAAGAGATGGAATCTGCAGAACAGGTTCCTGCGATTGATGAGATGCAGGAAAATCAGACGGCAACCGAAACGACTGAGGAAGAACCGGAGCAGGCGGCGATACCAGAGCCGGTGGCAATGCCGGAGGCTAGGACAGCACCGGTGGTAAAAAAAGAAATTTTGGAAGAAATGGATGTAGGTGGTTATAGGGTATCAATAAATGTTCCGCGTCACATCGTTGAACAGGCACAGTCAACTTCGCACGAGCACCGGATAAGGGTAGCAGGGGCTCTAGCGGCACAAATCCTGAAAAAACATCCGGAACTGACGACGTCTTCAGTGGCTGATCCTATTTCCATATGGAGTGATATAAGGGAGTTTATTGCAAATAGGCTTAAATAAGGATGAAAATAAATTCTTTATAAAGCTATTGTACGTAAAATCTGTGAATTTTCTTTCTTATTCAAAATAGGACTAAGGTGAGCAAATTCAAAATTTGCATTCTGACCTTCAATTAAAAAATAATCCACTTAAAAAAATCAAATGCCTCCGATAGACTTTTGATTTCTTTTACTACATATTTTCCTTTGTAATTTCATCCAACAGTTGTTTAGCTCTTGTCTTTTGTGGATTGATGGAAAGTGCAAAATGAAGTCTGAGAATAATTCCTTCTTTATTCACACTATCCGGGTTTGATCGATACTGATTATACTGAATTTGTGCAAGATTAACGTTGGCTTCTTCTTGGAAAGGATTTAATAAAAGAGATTTCTGATAAGATGTTATTGCATCCTCATAGTGTTTCGTAATTTCGTAAATAGACCCCAGATTATTCCATGCTTCAGAGTTGTTAGTGTCAAACGCCAGTACACGTTTAAAGAACTCAATGCCTTTCTCGTAGTCACCTAACTGAACATACAGGTTTCCCAGATTAAAAAGGGCCTTTTCATGTGCAGGATTTTTAGCCAGGACTTCCTGATACGCCTGGATTGCTTCGTCAAACATGTCGTAATGATCGTACAGGAGGGCAAGAAAGAAGCGGGGTGACTCAGCATTTGTGTCTGCTTCAACAGCGTTTTTATAACACTCCTCAGCACCATGATAATTTCCCTCCAATTCGGCGATATGTCCTAAATTAATAATGGCTTCAACATTTCCCTGATCCAGTGCTAAAGCCCGTTCGTAAATCTGCTTTGCACTTCCCAATCTACCCATTTTTTCATATACATAGCCAAGATTGTTATACGCCTCTGGATTATTCGGCTCCAGTTCGGTTACCCTCTGCAGGCATATCAGGGCCCATTCATAATCCTCTCTGTGGAGATAAATGAACCCCAGATTTACGTATGAAGCTGTAAATATTGGATCAAGGATAATACTTCTTTTGTAGGCTTCTATAGCCTCGTCGGACTGAGGATCAATAAGGTCGATTCGACATCCTTTCATGAACCATTCTCTAGCAGAAGTTTTTTGATTCATTGAAACAGGCACCTGTCATGAAATGAACTTCGCCCTGATACGTAATGTACTGTTACCTATCAACTATTACCAGTTTTTGTCAAGAGGAAAAGGCCTTTAAATGCTTTAAATGTTTTTGTAATTATTTTGCTATTTCTTCTTTCGTAAGGTAACAGGCCGGATCTGGAGCCCATATATCTCCCGTGACGGCTTCTGCCCTGGCCCGGAAATTTCCGCCGCAGATATCAAGCCAGCGGCAGACGGTGCACCTCCCTTTCACATATTTCTTTTTGTCTTTAAGTCGCAGCATCAGTTCATTTGATGTATCAATCCAGATCTCACTGAACGGACGTTTTCGCACGTTGCCAAATGAAATGCCCCTCCAGAACTGGTCAGCATAAACTTCACCATCCCAGCTTACACACCCGATACCGATTCCGGTGCTGTTGCCTTCATTTACTTGCAGGAGAGACAAAACTTCCTTTGCCCGCTCGGGATCTTCCCTCTGCGTACGCAGATAAAGATATGGTCCGTCGGCATGGTTATCTACCGTGAGTATCTCTTTTGGCTTCCCTCGCTCGAAAAGATCACGTGTTCTGTTCATGATAATGTCAATGACTGTCCGCGCTTCTTCATGAGACAAGTCTTCTTCAATCAGTTTTGATCCACGTCCCGAATAGACCAGATGATAAAAACATGCCCTCGGGATATCTTCCTCTTCAATTAGATCAAAAATATCAGGAATGTCTGAAAAATTTTTCCTGTTTATGGTAAAACGAACACCTACTTTAATTCCCGCATCCCTGCAGATTCTGATTCCTTTGAGTGTCGTATCAAAGGCCCCGATAACGCCCCGGAAACGGTCATGTGTTTTTTTCATCCCGTCAAGACTTACGCCAACGTAAGAAATGCCTGTTTTTTTCAGAATGTCAGCCATCTTTTTTGTCAGCAGCGTTGCGTTGGTCGATATTACAGCCCTCATTCCCCGGTCTACCGCAAACTGAGCCAGCTCAGGCAGATCTTCCCTCATTAAGGGTTCCCCACCGGAAAAAAGAATGACCGGAGATCCGAAAGCGGCAAGATCAGAGATTAGCTTCTTCCCTTCCTCCGTGGTTAATTCATTTTTGTATTGTATGTTTCTGGAACTGGAGTAGCAATGTATGCACTTGAGGTTACATCTTCTCGTCATGTTCCAGACGACAACAGGCCGTTTATGCTTCTCGTTTCCATAACGTAAAGCATCCATGGTTTCTGCTGCGCCACAATATAGTCTTGAAATACTTATCATGTATCAGCGATCACTCCCTATCGTTTCCCTCTGTAAGAAGGTCCCCTTTTTAAGGAATAAAGTATAGGGAAAACTGCTTTTGTATGTCAAGGAAAAAGGGGCACAAGATGTTGTGTACACGGCACTATCTCATAGACGGCATAACAGAAATTTTCATTAAGATTAATCTACAGCACGCGGAAGGGTAATTGAAAAAACAAGCTATATATGAATATCAAGTTCCCGTTTTACCGAGCGCCTATCCGGGAAAAAGACCTGTTCGTTAAGTAACTCCCAGGCTCGTTCCTTATTGAAATCGGAAACACGTCCATCCCTGATGGCTATTACCCCCTGATTTCTGAGATCCCATAAAACCTGCTGAATCTCAAACGGGTCTTTTCTAGTGTATCTCGCCAGCTCATCAAGGGGGTTTTTGCTGTCCGGCAAGGGACATTCGTAACAAAAATAGAGAATGGCAATCAGACTGGTCCACGACTGGGTGAGCTCCCCGAGTACAGTACCTGTTTGTTTGATTCTGTTCGAAAATTCTTTAAGCATATAAAGGGACACCTCGCCGCTTTCCCGTAACAGACTACGAAAGGTGTTGCCGTCAATGACTGCCACGTTGCTGTCTTCCGTGGCTTGTACTGAAGCGGTACGAGGTGCATCAATTAATGCCGCCATTTCACCAAAGTACTCTCCGGGTCCCATTTCGGCAAGCGCCTTTTTTACCTGGCCAGTGATTTTTTCCACGCGTACGTTACCCATGAGGATGTAGTACATCTCCTCCCCTGCGTCTCCCTGTCTGAAGATATAGTCGCCTTTGGGGTACATGCGTCCGAATTTCCTGAACAGGCGCTCTTCGATTTTCATAAATTTCTTCCTGGGCTTTAAAAAAGCCTTTTCCAGAAGAATCAGATTCCTTCTTTGGTAAGAGGAAATAAGCTCTGCGCAGAATAAGAGGATCAAAGCTACGTAAAAAACCCAGATCACAAGTATGACTACGGTTTCCAGGGAACCGAAGATCACATGGTATCTGGTGTACTTGGAAACATACCAGGTGAAAAAGTGTTTGGCGATTTCCGTTAAGGCAGAAAAGATAGCTGCGCCGGTTAATGCACTGCCAAGACTGACTTTTACTGTGGGGATCACTTTATAGACGATTGTAAAAAATGTTACTATTAAAAGGTAAGGCAGGATATAGCGAAACAGGGCCCCGTGCAGGAAGGGAATGATTATAAACTGTTCACCGGAGAGCAGTGGTTGCTCGGCAATGAGCGCTGAGATATAAGTAATTCCAACGCTAGCAATACCGACAGTCCACCCCATGGGAATCATGGAGATGGCAAGTAGCTTGGATACAATATAGTTTCTATACTTCCTTGAACGGAAAATGATATTCATGGCTTTCTCAATGGCATTGAAGATCATTGCAGAAAACCAAATTAAACTGAAGATTCCGACCCAGCCCAGAACACGTTTTTTTTGCTCAATATGGCCGAGCTGTTTAAGGAGGGATTCCGAGAAGTAGGGGTGAAATCCTTGAATGGTTTCAATCAGCTCATGTTGAACAACGGGACGAGTTCCAAAAATGTAGTTTGCTGCCAGCATGGTGAGTATGAAGAGCGGAATAAAGGATAAAATCGCGTAAAGTGAAATAGCCGCGGCCTGATTGGCATTGCCGTTATATTTGTAATTTTTGATTGCATCCCACAGCATGTCCCATGCAGCGGCAAGGACAAGGTGTGGCTTCTCCATCCTATCTTCCCATCGCTGGTATGTCAGTTTAGTTTTGTCGGTCATGTACAGTCAGTATTCAGCATCTCTATAGAAGGTATTTTTTTCGTGATTTTTTTATGGAGAAATTCCACTCGAGCTGAGGTAAAAGTATAGGGGAGCTATATGGGTGTGTCAAGTGTAAATAAGTGTAGAATTCAATTGAAAAGGTATCTCGTATCCTGTAAGTAACTTGTTATGAGGACATTAAAATATCTCATTTTTATAATTGTGATTGTTATTCATATTGTTCTATGGGGTTGCAGCCCGAAAGAGCAGGATGGCGCCAGAAGCCTCGCCGATTCGGGACCTGCCTATGGGGATATTATTGTGGAGGGTTCCATTGGCGATGCCAGCAATCTGATTCCCATACTTTCCTCGGACAGTACATCCCATGGTATAGCATCGATGGTTTATAACGGTCTGGTCAAGTATGACAAGGATATTAATATTGAAGGAGACCTGGCTGAATCGTGGGAGGTCTCCAGGGACGGACTGGTAATCACATTTCACCTCAGAAGGGGGGTGAAGTGGCATGATGGTCATCCTTTTACCGCGCAGGATGTCCTCTTTACCTATAAGGTCACAATCGACCCCAGGACGCCTACCGCCTATTCAGGTGACTTTCTCAAGGTAAAGAAGGCAGAGGTCCTTGATGACTATACCTTCCGGGTTACTTATGATAAACCCTTTGCCCCGGCGCTTATGAGCTGGGGTTCGCCCATCCTGCCCAAGCATCTTCTGGAGGGAAAAGATATCACAACATCCCCCCTGGCCCGTCATCCTGTAGGTACGGGGCCATACATTTTTAAAGAGTGGCTGCCCGGCCAGAAAATCGTCCTCGTCTCCAATCCGGACTATTTCGAAGGCAGGCCGTATATTGACGGTTACATCATGCGGATCATTCCTGATGATGCAACCATGTTTTTAGAATTGCGCGCTAACAGCATCGACCGGAAAAACCTGACCCCCCTTCAGTATACAAGGCAGACGGAAAACAACCTGTTCCGGAAGAACTTCAACAAGTACTGTTATCTTTCTTTCTCTTACATTTATCTGGGCTATAATCTCACGAATCCTCTATTTAAGGACAAGCGTGTGCGGCAGGCCATCGCGTACGGCATCAATAAAGATGAGATC
>DASPQI010000323.1:0-6411 GCA_035625045.1 Syntrophales bacterium
TCAGCAAATATCCTTGAAACGGGAATGGTCATAACCATAGAACCCGGTGTCTATATTCCTGACCTTTGGGGCATACGTATAGAGGATATGGTATTAGTTAAAGAAAGCGGAGGTGAGGTCCTTACAAAAGTACCAAAGAACCTCACGATACTGCAGTGATTATAAATAATATTATAAATTCATATATTAGGATGTTGTGATATGAAGGTATTTCCAGATGATCTTCTTTACAATCGAGAACACACTTGGGTAAGGGTTGAAGGTGAATTAGCCACCATCGGAATCACAGATTATGCCCAGGAGAATCTGGGAGAAATCTTAGCTGTTGAACTGCCCGAAGTTGATTCTTATGTGGAACGGGATGAGCCCTTTGGAACCATAGAATCCGCTAAGGGTGTTTTTGAGCTTATTTCACCTGTTAGTGGCGAAGTAATAAGTGTTAATGAAGACATATTAGACGACATTGGCATTATCAACAGTGATCCTCATGATACAGGATGGATGATCGTTATAGGTATGAAGGACCTAGAAGAACTTGACGATCTTCTGGATTCCAGGGAATACCATGACTTCGTACTAAAGGAAGCGGAAGGCGGCTGACTCTCATTCATGATATGGAGATTCATTCCCTACAAGCGGTTGAATGCCTTTGAAAACATGGCCACTGATGAGGCCCTTTTTCGGGAAAATCAACTGAGAGGGGCGAAACCAATCCTAAGATTTTACAGCTGGTCTCCACCATCCATATCCCTGGGATATTTTCAGGAAACGTCGAAAGAAGTCGATATTGAAGAGTGCAGGCGCTACCATATAGATATTGTTCGTCGTCCTACGGGTGGAAAGGCTGTCCTACACGAACATGACCTGACCTACGCAGTTATCGCAAAAGATAATAATCCCCTCTTCCCGCCGGACATTCTTGGAACATATAGAGTCATAAGTGGGTGTATAGCAGATGCTCTTTCAGAACTCGGTATAAAAACCGAGATGTCGGTTGACGGAAGAACATCAGGACAGGACTCGTTAAAGGCAGCATGTTTTTCCTCGCCATCTCAATATGAACTTCTGGTAAACAAGCGGAAAATATGCGGCAGCGCACAGGTCAGGTCTCGTGGCGTTTTCCTACAGCATGGTTCCATTCTCCTTGACTTTGATCCCGTCAAAAACTGTGCTCTTCTGTTGCCGCAGCATGGTAATCGCGGAAGGCAGATCGAGAATTTGCGGAAATCCGTGACCTCAATCTATGAACACATCGATACTGAATTCAGTGTAGATAAGATTTGCCATGTTTTACAAAGGAGCTTCGAGAAGAAATTAGGCATAGAATTGGTTGAGGGCGGACTGACTATGGAAGAAGAGATTCTCATGATACAACTGATGAAAGACAAATATACAAGCGACAAATGGAATATAGAAGGCAAAGGGACGCTTTATGGATCTTAAAACCCTCATTCGCAAAGAAGTGCTCGCACAGACAGGCTATCGGGTAGATACCACATCGTGTCGCATAAAAATGGACGCGATGGAAAATCCCTTCACCATACCCCCATTCCTCAAGGAAAAATTATTGGAAGAGATGAAAAAGGTCTCCCTGAACCGCTATCCGGAACCAGGTGCCCCAATCCTCAGGAAAAGGTTTGCCCAACACTATGGTGTAGATGCCGATATGATAATGATCGGCAATGGTTCTGATGAGCTCATTCAGACATTGTGTTCCGCTGTCATCGATTCCTCTTCAACTGTCATAGTTCCATTACCTACTTTTGTAATGTATCAGATAATAGCCATTAATACCGGCCACAAGGTAATTGAAGTGCCTCTTGACAGGTCGTATGATCTGGATTTGGACGCCATGCTCGCACAAATAGCCGGGAAGTCTTCTGTTCTGACATTTCTGAGCTATCCCAACAACCCCACGGGCAACTGTTTCAGCGTGGAGAAGATGACAACTATTATGGAAAAATCGCAGGGTATTGTGGTAGTAGATGAGGCCTATGGCATTTTCTCGGGAAAAACACTTTTACCTTTGCTCAAGAAATATGACAATTTGGTAATTTTAAAAACCCTCTCCAAGGTGGGACTTGCCGGTATAAGAATAGGTTTTTTGATCGGTTCCCCGTCTCTCATCCTTGAACTCGATAAGGTAAGGCTCCCCTATAACATCAATGCCCTTTCCCAGGTAGCTGCTGGTTTCTATCTGGATCATATGGATATATTTGCAGGTCAGACAGAGGAAATTGTTCAAAGGAGGGAAGAACTCTTAAACAAGTTAAAAAAAATTAATGGTATCAAGCCTTATTCCTCACAAGCAAATTTTATTTTTTTTAGTTGCGATTTCGATACAGATAGAGTATATAGAAACTTGATTAAGGAAGGGGTTCTTATAAAGAATCTCAATAGTCCCGGAGTGCTGACGAACTGCATGCGTGTGACAGTGGGAACCCGGGAAGAGACTAACGAATTTTTGAAGGCATTAAAAAAGGTACTTTTGAAGTAAGGAGCGTGGTTTAATATAAGCAACAGCAAAGGGTAGTATACGGCAATGATCATGCATTATCGTGTGGAGTGCCGTACTGCCCTTTTTTTGTTTTTTGACTACTTTTAGTAAGTATACGTATCGCCAAGAGTATTGAATAATTATGAATTTATTATAAAAAAATAAAGAAAGGAAGGTTGTTTTGGAAGTAAAAGTATACGACAATGATATAGAAAAAGCCTTGAAAATCCTAAAGAACAAACTTTCAAAAAGTGGACTTTTCAAAGAACTTAAATTGCGCAGGGCCTATGAAAAGCCTTCAGTGAAGAGGAAACGCAAGGCCATAGAGGCACGTAGGCGTTATGCCAAGGTTCAGCGGCGCAGAAGCTACTAAGAACGGATTTTTTTACAACAGCATCACAATTAACAAAGGTGTGGATTCTAGCCAAGTGTGGTAAGAGTCCCGGAACGTGCTCACTATGGATGAAAAACAATATCTGGTTGATGCTCTATCCATTGAAGAGTCCTGGCGGATATTCCGCATTATGGCTGAATTTGTGGAGGCCATTGAAACCCTTTCCCAAGTAAAGAACGCCGTCACTATATTTGGATCAGCGAGAGTTCTTCCCGACAATCCATACTACAAGAAGACAGAATATCTTGCCGAGAAGCTTGCCGAAAATGGCTTTAGCGTTATTACGGGAGGCGGCCCCGGTATCATGGAAGCAGCCAATAAAGGTGCCGCGGCGGCAGGCGGAAAATCGGTAGGAATGAATATACGACTCCCCTATGAACAGAAGCCAAACCCGTATGCCAACACCGTCATTGAATATAAATATTTCTTTATTCGTAAAGTGATGTTTGTCAAGTATGCTGTAGCCTACGTGATCATGCCTGGTGGTTTCGGAACAATGGATGAACTTTTTGAGGCACTGACTCTGATTCAGACAAAGAGAATAAAGAGCTTTCCTGTAATATTGATGGGAAGCGAGTATTGGAAGGGTCTCCTTGACTGGATTAAAAATACAATGCTCCAAGATGATAAGATTGAACCTTGTGATTATGAGATTTTTCATGTCATCGATGATCCTGATGAAGTGGTCAAGTACATCAAAAAATTTGTCATTCTATAAAAACCTATAGTCAACCATCGGCTAAAACCGACGGCTTGAGGGTTCAAGGATTCACGGGGAACCTAACCTTTTCTTTACTATTTTCGAATCCTGGAATCGTCGGCCCCTCGAATCCTTGCAGCGCAAAAGATAGAACTGAAGTCTTCGCCTAAAGGCGAGAGTTTTTATCCCAATCACCGAGTAGGGACAATAATGGATGTTGATAAGATACTGGCGGATCTCAAAAAAGGGCAAGAAGCCCCCCCACCCTGTTATCTCCTTTACGGTGATGAAGAATATCTTATCAAAGATGCCCTGAATAGAATTATAGCGATTCTCCTTCCTACAAGTGACAAAGATCTGAATCTTTTTTTTATGGAGGGGGAATACGAAGACATAGACATCCTATGTGAAATGATTCTGACACCTCCTCTCATTCCCGGGGGAAAAATTGTCGTACTGAGAAATACCCGCCTTTTTCAATCCAGAAGGGTCCTCCCAGAAATAATACAGCAAATACGCAGCCATTTTGAAAAGTATCCCGACAGGGCGGTAGGATACTTTATGCACTTCCTGAAGATAACGGGATGGAGTCTCGATGATCTCAAGGATGACAAATGGAGAAAAATAACGGACGATGACTGGCAGAAAATCGTTGAAGGTGACAGCGGTCATGATCGGGGAATATGGCTCCCCGGAATAATCGAGGTTTGTGTCAGCCGCGGAGTGGATATGAGTCAAATTAAGGATGATACCGAACACCTCGAAGATATCCTGAAAAGTGGTATCCCGGAAGGAAATCACCTGATCATAACCGCCGAAACAGTGGATAAAAGAAAGAGAATTTTCAGGATCATTTCCGAGATCGGAGTAGTCCTTCATTTTTCTCAGCTGAAAGGAGAAGTCAGGCAGAAGAATGCCTTGATGGATGCCGCAGAGGACCTTTTGGCTAAGACTGGGAAAAAACTGACGTCGAACGCATGGACAGCAATAGGTAAAAAAACAGATTTTAACCTCGCCGATTCTATGGCAGCCGTCGAAAAGTTAATCGCCTATACAGGTGAGCGCATGTTAATTGATGATTCAGATGTTGAAGAGGTTGTGGGAAAGACAAAAGAAGATACGGTATTCGATCTAACAAGAGCACTCGTCGACAAAGATCTTAACATGGCCCTCTTAAACTTAAAGGACCTTTTCTATCAGGGTGTCAACCACTTGCTGATACTGTCGATGATAGCGAGGGAAATCAGATTCCTTTTCCATGCCAAGATCTTTATCAGATCAGGTAAGCTCAGCTCCTTTCACGCGAACCTGGACTATGACATGTTCCAAAAGTTCTGTTATCCGTTAATCCGGGAACTGACCGGCGATGCGGGGAAGAAAGGCGGTAGAGGGGATCTTGGTTCTCAACATCCCTATGTTATTTATAATGCACTGAAAAATTCGTATCGATTCTCATACGAACACCTGATGAAACAACTCGATGAACTTGTCGACCTGGATATCGCCTTCAAGACAACAGCGAGAGACCCGAAGGTTATACTGGAACGTTTTATCATTAATGTATGCACATAAACGGAAATGCCAAAGTTATCCGATAACAGATGTGATCTTTGGATCATTCTTTCTCTAGTTATTTTAACTCTAACAATATATTGGCAGGTAAAGAATCACGAATTCACCAACTACGATGACAATCTCTATGTTACAGAAAACCCCCATGTACAGGCGGGTTTTACCTTCGAGACCATAAAGTGGGCATTCGCAAATTACGATGTAGGGCACTGGCATCCTCTCACTTGGCTCTCTTTCATTCTTGACTATAAGTTATACGGGTTAAACCCGTCGGGATACCACCTGACCAACCTTTTTCTGCATGTGATAAACACGATGCTGTTATTTTTTCTATTTTTGTTCATGACGCAGGCGGTATGGCAGAGTGCAGCCGTAGCGGCTCTCTTTGCCATCCATCCCCTCCATGTGGAGTCCGTTGCCTGGGTTGTGGAACGCAAGGATGTCTTAAGTACTCTATTCTTTACATTGGTCATGATCTCATACGTCAGCTATGTGAAACGGCCGAAGGTTCAATTGTACATAGTGACGCTGTTCTTGTTTATCGTAGGACTGATGTGCAAGCCCATGTTGGTGACCCTGCCATTTGTGTTATTGCTCCTGGACTATTGGCCGTTAAAGCGCTTTAAATTCGGCAGCTCTGATAAAGTTGCGCATTCTGTGGAGCTGACTTCGGGTAAGCAGTCTTCCAAGAAGAAGAAAGCAAATAAGCAGACAGTGGAAGTTGCACCACGTTACAGTTCACTACCTTATCTGGTGAAAGAAAAAATCCCTTTTTTCATACTGTCCGCCTTATCAAGCATGGTCTCCGTTCTTGCCGCGCGTCATACCATGTCGGATTTCGAGCTAATGCCGCTGGGTACACGCATTTCCAATGCCGTCGTATCGTATGTCATCTACATGTGGAAGATGGTGTGGCCCCAAAATCTTGCCGTATTATATCCATACACGGATGCTTTACCCTTATGGGAGGTACTGTTCGCCAGTCTCCTGCTCCTCTGTATAACAGGCGCCGCTATATGGTACATGAAACGAGCTCCTTATCTGATTGTCGGATGGCTATGGTTTCTGGGCACGCTTGTGCCGGTGATTGGCTTACTGCAGGTGGGCATACAGGCATACGCAGACCGATATACATACATTCCGCTTATCGGGTTATTCATGATCTTAGCCTGGGGAGTTGCAGACATATCTGCAAATTGGCGTTATCGAAAAATAGTCCTGATCTCTGCCTGTAGTCTGATTCTTCTT
>DASPQI010000324.1:0-20001 GCA_035625045.1 Syntrophales bacterium
GTAACAAGGGCCTTCACGGAAAATCCCAGTTCCCGCAAAAGGTTGAAAATAATACCCCGGATTGGCTGATCCTTTCTGCTCGTCCCGACTGTCACTGTTTTAGCCTGATGTCTGATGGCGTCTATCGGCCTGGAAAGTTCATCTATAGAGTGGCCGATGGATATATCAAGGAGCTCGATCGGGGAGGAGAGACCCTCTTCTCTCTTGAAATCGCGCCAGTAGTCTTCGAGCGGCAGCTTCCCGGCGGCATATTTAAGAAGAAGAACTATATCGGATATCGTATTCACACTGGTGAACGAAAAGGCCCCGTCACCCCTTTTTTGATTGAACTCGGTTGAAAAGTCCCTGACTATTCTCCGATAATTTCTGTCCGCAATCCTTTCATAAATGGAATAATTCTTTTTTTCATGCTCCGACATTATCTGATTAAGATGGCTTCTGAATTCCCTCAGGAACGTGGCATCTGCGTTAATACTGCAGGCCGCGTAATAGCCCCAGAGATGCCCGGCCAGGGTATTGAGGATTACCGGTAGGGGCATGGGCGCCCTGGGTATCTCAATCACCGTATCGGCAACGCTGTTGAACCGGTCCTCACCCTCATCGGCAAAAACGACGACCCCCGCCCTGTGGGCCTTGAAGATCGCCACATCTTTGATGATGTCACCCGTTACGGTTTCCGGACTGCCGGCAGCACAAACTATGATGAGTGGTTCGGCAGACAGGTCAATGTGCTTTTTGTTTTCTATAAAATCCGATGATATTGTTTTATAGCACAGCTCGCTCAACTTGATCCTGATTTCATCGGCTGCCGCCTTGTTTGGCCCGCTTCCCACGACAGCCCAGTATTTCCTCTGCTTTGCCAGCCTCTCGACGGATTGACTGATCTGCCCTCTCTTCTCAATGACCCTGTTCATCATGTTAGGGGCCTGCTCCAGGTTGAGAAGCTCGTCTGCGATAAAATCGTCGGACACATTCTGAAGAAGCTGGGAGATGCACAGTGCCAGTATGTGACCGGCCACGACCTGAGAGTAAAAGGCCTTGGTGGAAGCTACTGACATCTCGATGTCCCTGCCGTCACTCGTGTAAAAAACCCCGTTTGCCTTGCTGGTTATGTCAGACTGCCTCCTGTTGACAATGGCGATGACTGTCGCACCCCTTTCCACGGCCATTGCCACGGCGCGATTGGTGTCCGTCGTTGTCCCAGATTGCGTTATGGGGATCACCAGTGTATCTTTCAGGTCGTCCTCAAGAAAAAATCCGCTCAGTTCGGACGCGACCTTGGCTTCAATTTTGATGTGAGTTCCCTTGAGATATCTGGCAAGGCCGTCGGCAACTGCCTCGCCCGCAATGGCGGCGGTGCCGTGACCTATCACGATTATCTTCCTGATATCACCTTGTGTTAGGGCATGCCTGAATTCTTCCGGTATAATATCCTCGCCAAGATTGAAGATAACTGAATATCTTCCATTTGCTTTTTTTAAGATTCGGTACTTGCCACGCAATGTTTTTCTTATGGACAGTGTCGATTCGGAGATTTCTTTCAGGAAAAAGTGCGGATTCTCGCCCCGATCAATATCGCGGGTGGTGATTTCCGCTGTCTGCACGGAATCGGCTCCCAGACTCAGCGCCGATCCGTCGTAGAAAAGGGCTTTAATCCCCGAAACACCCCCTTGCGAATCCTGGTCAAGGATGAAGATCTGGCCTGACGTTTCAGGGTCATCAGGCGTAGAGGGCTTTTCGCCGTCCATCTTAAGAAAAAATGGCGTTCCTTCGACGAGACCGTAAAGTTCTGATGAAAATATGTACTGGTCAGGGGCAATGCCCACATAAATAGATTGGCCGCTGCCCTTCAAGGCAAGAAATATTTTTCCGGGTTCCGTATTACTGACCATGGCAATGGCGTGGGAGCCTTCGAAGTCATTCACGGCCAATCTGAACGCCTCCGTAAGATCATGCCCCTCTAACAGATGCTTTTCAATTTGCAAGGGAATGATCTTCGTATCTGTTGTAATATGCGGCGCAATAAGGTCTTCCTCTTTCTCCAGGTCCATCCGAAGGGATTGATAATTATCGATGTCCCCATTAAGAACCACGCTGATGAACCAGTTCCCCTCTCCGTAAAAAGGGTAGGTCTTCTTGATTTCCGGCCATGTGGCGCTCTGAAGGGCGATATTTCTGCCAAGGGTAAAATTATTTACCGGATGGCAGTTATCGTCTGTAATGGAACCTACCGATGCCCATCTTGTATGGGAAATGAATGTCTCAAAATCCGTTTCCTGTCCGGCAAATTCGTAAAATATACGATCCCCGGATATAAATTTTCTCAGGTCCCGGACATTTTGACCGAGTTCACCGATGATGGAAGATGTCTTATACACAAATGACAGGGCAGTTCCTTTGCCCTGCGAATTATCCGACGGCCGGGTTTCATAGGACAGACAGATAGAACCGTTCTGCAGATCGCAGGCCCGGATCCTCTTTGAATAATCTTCGTACAGGCCTTTCTCTTTGAGAACCTTCAGGACATTCTCGAATATCGTGCTGTCAGGAAATGTTAGGGAGATCTGTATCCCGGCAGAATCCCTTCCCCTCACCTCCAGCCTGTCGATGCAGTTCAGGAGAAAATTGATCTTCTTATATTTTTTAAATAACTCCGGAGTTATTTCATTGACCCCGCCTGCACCCGTCAGCTCTACAATTCTGCCGACATTATCGAGGATATCCTTCTCCAGACCCCATATAATATCCTTCATCAGGATTTGCCTGCTGTTTATCGTTTCCATGTCGCCCGTGGAAAAGTTGCCGGCATTTTCTTCAAGGCACCTTTCCTCTTCACCAAAAAATACTTTCATCTCTTCGGTTAGGTCTGAGAGCTGCCTGGTCTTGTTGGAATCAAAAAAAATGTCCCGGAAGACAGCATCCGTCTTTAACTCAAGAATGGCTTTCTCCATCTCCCGCAGATGCTGATCGCCGCCCAAACTCCGGGCTGGTGTGATGGCTCCGGAAAGGAGCGTCTTCATCCCCTTGTCCTTGATTTTCCCGAAGAGCCGGATAAACTTCTCAACAAGATCACCCTTCTCTTTTTTTTCACCCCCCTTTATGGTCAGGATACCGGCAAACCCGCAGCAAACAATATCAGGCATCTGGGGAAAGAAAATAATCGAATACGGCTTCGCCCGGCGTACATCGACCCCGACATAGATGTTCCATTTATGCAGATAATTAACTGCCCTCATGTACCATTTTTTCAACGTCTTCATACCCAATTTGATCTATATTCTCTTTTCTTTAATACAAAAATAGAATTTACTCACCCCCTTTTCTAAAGGGGGCAGGTGCTGTCCCCCGCTGGCGGGGGTCAGGGGGTGGTTCTTATTATCAAAATCCCTCTAAATCTCCCTTTATAAAAGGGAGACTTAATGGTTCATTCATGGTTCCCCTTTGGAGCCTGTCCTCGACCTGAGCGGGGATGGGAATCTAGGTTTCTAAAAACTTACAATCACGATCTGAAAGACGGCAAGTGATCTAAGGCGGCGCCCATGATATGGTCCACAATATTTTGCAGCCAGGCCGTCCCCATGGCTGATGCGTTTCTGTCAAGGCCCTGTATGACTTTTATGTAACCGTTATTATCCTTGATTCCGTCATGAACTATCCTGATAAATTCATCCCGGTTTTTAAGATCAACGGTCTTTTCCCTGCCGTCGGTAAAAGTCGCCTCAAGCTTCGGCCAATTTTCACTGAATTCCTTTTTTTGTTTGAAAAGACTTTCCTTTGCTTCCCTCTTAAAGACATTAACACCCAGATCAATGGACAACTCCATTTTTTCAGAAAGGGCTTTGAATCTTTTCAATCTTTCCTCAATGGCAATTTCCAGCTTATCCATTGCCCCGGCATACAGCTCGGAACCCAGATTCTGAGTCTGGAAGAATGGCTGACGGACATGGAAGTACCACTGTCTGAGGGCCAGGAGGTTGGCAAGATAACAGATGTTGTTATAGATACGGCGCCTAACGCTCACGTAATAGCCTACGTAAAAGGGGTCGTCTCTAACAGTAACTTCCTTTTCAGTTAATAATTCATTCCCTTCCAAACAATCCCTGCGATAGATTGTTCCCGCAGCAATCACGGTACCGTAGTCGATCCTTACCGGACCAACCAGACCTCCCTGCCCTCCCAGAAAGATAGGCGGCTGGTTCAGCATGACGCCTCTGGGGACGTCGCCGATAAGGGACGGCGTTGCCTTATCCTGATGCGGTGTGTAATTGAAATGTATATATGAACTACCGACTTCGCTGTGATTTTTCCGGCTTGTTCCGCCCGCCATGAAACAGTCGCAAAAGTTAATCAGGCTGCCGAGCGTCACAAACGGAAAAAGGATGGTTTGCTTTAGTCCGACTGTATGATTTGCGTTTGCCTCCTCTTCCAATATACAGCCTTCCCTGACCTGCGCACCGCACGCCACATTTACTTTTTCAAGAAAGACCGATGCCTTGAAAAATCCCCCTTTCAGTTCTGCTTGCGGCCCGACCTGGCAATCAACGATGGTGACCGGCGCTTCATATCCCAGTTTTGCCCCCTTGGAAATCAATGTCTTGGCCCCGTAAATCCTGGTCCCGGGATAGAGTATTACACCGTCACTGGAAATTCTATCGAGGTTTATTTCATCTCCGATGTCTATAGAAAAAGGGTTGGGAATATCAACCCTTTTTTCCATCAGTTCAAACACTTTCTCTGACAGGTTATTTTTTGTTTTCACATTTTATGCCTAGTTTGGCCATTTTTTTCTGGAATGTATTTCTGTTGATTCCCAGGTAATTAGCTGCTGCACTTTTCACATTACCGTTACGCTCGAGGGCGATCCGGAAAAGACCCCTTGCAACCACGGCTAATACGTCTTCGTATAATCTGCTTTTCCTTTTTTTCCCTTCACTGGCCGAACAGAGAAGCGTTGCAATATCTCTGAGCTTTTTTTCTATAGTCTCTTCAACAATGGAAGATGGCTTCGTCTGAATTCGTTCATCCACAATAATAGATTTTAGATTTTTGCGTTTCATAATAACCGGGGGCCCTTTCTTGAGGCTTTATGGTGAAGAGTGTTTAAGAGGAAAACAATTTAATAGTTATAATTCCTATGAGGACCAATGCTGTAACCCATGTCATGACGATATCTGAGATATTTTTTACAGGATGTTCAATCTGTACCCTGACTTCTTCTTCCACTTTTTCCTTGTCCATGCGATCGATAACATCCCGGACCAGAGTGGAGAATCTTTCATACGCATTAGAAATGATATAGAATCCCTTTACTGTAGTCAACAGGAGATATACTCTTTTTCGGAGGATCAAAGCGCCGGCATGAGTGATATCTTCCCAGCGGAGTTCCTTATTTCGCAGGAATTTCCTGATCATAATGCCCTGATCTCCCGTCAGTACCTTCCGGGACAGGGATTCAAAAAAAACACAAAGAACAGGTATAAAAATGACGGCAAGAGCTATCTTTTCTAAATGGGAACCTCCCATGTAAAGAGTAAGCATCAGAAGAAACAAAAAAAGAAAAAAAACGATGGAAAAAGAAACTAAAAATGATCTTTTTATCTTATAAGTATTTTGATACATATCGCAATTCAAAGGCAGGTTAATATTTAACGGCCAATCTCTCGATTTATACATCTCTGACAAAGGAACCGCTTTTGCCGCCATGCTTTGAGATCAGTTTGATGTCGGTAAGCACGATTTTTTTATCTGCAGATTTGCACATATCGTAAATTGTTAATGCCGCGACACTGACGGCAATCATAGCCTCCATTTCCACACCTGTCCTGCCTACATTCTTCACCCTTGCTTCAACGGTAATTGAACCCAGATCAGCGTTACTCGTAAACTTTATATCAATCCCCGTCAATTCTAAAGGGTGGCACATGGGGATCATTTCACTTGTTTTCTTTGCCGCCATGATGCCGGCAATCTTCGCGACGCTGAAAACATCACCTTTGGGTATTTTTCCCTTCTCGATGAGGGATAGTGTATCCTGGTTCATAAGTACCTTCCCCTGTGCGACCGCTTCCCTTGCTGATGCCTTCTTTGCCGTTACATCAACCATCTTCGCCTCGCCCTTTTCATCAATGTGGGAAAATTTGGCCATGAGCGCTCCTGAATAGGGTCATGAGAAATAATATTGAAATTAGCATAGCCAATTTCCTTAAGTCAAGAAGGTTAAATAAAACTTTCAGAAAGAAATTTCTTGCTATAAAAAGACCTCTTTTATAACATTTTTGCCCGCTCACAAGAAATATCCTTTTCCGCTATCCTAAATAAAGTATTAGGAGTGCATATTGATTGTAAAGGTTATCAGTAGCACCGTCGTTGGCATAGACGCATATCCGGTTGATGTGGAAGTGGATATCTCCCCCGGTCTCCCTCAATTTTCGACTGTAGGACTTCCGGATGCCGCAGTCAAGGAAAGCAAGGACAGGATCAAGGCGGCGATAAAAAATTCCGGCTACAGATTTCCCAGAAACCACGTCACCGTAAATCTTGCGCCTGCGGACATTAAAAAGGAGGGAACCGGTTTCGATCTACCCATTGCTGTAGGCATTCTGACAGGGGAAGGCTGCATTGAGACAAAGGACCTCCCGGATTACACCTTTATAGGAGAATTATCTTTAGACGGAACCATCAAGGGGGTTGATGGAGTCCTTTCCGCTGCCCTTCTGGCAAACGAAATGGGGAGAAAGGGAATCATTGTTGCAAGAGAAAATGCCGGTGAAGCCGCTATGGTGGAATCTATCAATGTTATCCCCGTTGATACCCTCTCCGATGTCGTGGAATTTCTAAACGGCAGAAAAGAGATAGAACCATTAACACTGGACATAGGTGATATATTTAATAAAAGCCTCAACTATCCTTTCGATTTTTACGAAATTCGCGGTCAGGAACACGCAAAAAGGGCACTGGAAGTTGCCACAGCTGGAGGTCATAATGTTATTATGATCGGTCCTCCGGGGTCGGGGAAGACCATGCTTGCCCAGCGGCTCTCTACCATACTTCCCGAACTGACTTTTACTGAAGCCATAGATGTTACAAAAATATTTTCCGTAGCCGGCCTGCTCAATAAAAAGGATACTATTTTAGGCACAAGGCCCTTTCGCGCACCCCACCATACGATTTCAGACGCTGGGCTTGTGGGAGGGGGACACATTCCCAGACCGGGGGAAATCAGCCTCGCTCATAATGGAGTGTTGTTCCTCGATGAGCTTCCTGAATTCAAGAGAAATGTCCTTGAGGCATTGAGACAACCGCTGGAGGATGGGCGTGTTACAATCACACGGTCTTCAATCACAGCCACATACCCCGCAAGATTTATGCTCTTGGCGGCAATGAATCCTTGTCCCTGCGGTTATTACAGCGACCAGACGAGGGTGTGCCGATGTACCCCGCAGCAGATACGCCAATACCAGGCAAGGATATCAGGGCCTCTCTTGGATAGAATCGATATTCATATCGAGGTTCCCTCTGTCAGGTATAAAGACCTTGCGGGGAAAGCCACCGGTGAATCGTCCAGTTCCATCAAGGGAAGAATAGAACGGGCAAGATCTATACAACAAATGAGGTTCACAGGTAAGAACACGCAATTCAATGCCCGCATGTCCGACAAGCAGATAAAAACGTACTGCGCCATTGATGATGACTCTCAGAAACTTATGGAAATGGCCATAGAAAAGCTCGGTCTCTCCGCCCGTGCCTATACCAAGATATTAAAAGTAGCCAGGACTATTGCCGATCTCGAAAATGAAGATAAGATAGCATCCAGCCATGTAGCCGAGGCCATTCAGTACAGAAACCTTGATAGAAAAATGATTTAGTGATAATAAACCACACTTAATTGATGTTTAATGCACGATGGGAGTTAAACAGATGGAAATTAAAATTGTCAAAGCCAAACCTAAAAAATTGAAACCAAAACCTGCCGATGAGTCAAAACTTGGATTCGGGAAGATATTCACAGATCACTTCTTTACGATGAAGTATCAAATGGATCGCGGGTGGTATGACGCCATGATAGAACCCTATCGGCCTCTGTCGCTGGACCCCACGGCCATGTGCCTCCATTACGGGCAGGAAGTATTTGAAGGACTGAAGGCATATCGGAGTAAGGATAATAAAATCTACCTTTTCCGACCTGACCTGAATATCAAACGGATGAATAACTCTGCCGAAAGGCTCTGTATGCCGCGGATCGACCCGGCTATATTTATGGAGGCTTTAAAAAAACTCGTTCTTATCGAAAAGGACTGGGTTCCTCAGTCCCATGGGGCATCCCTATATATAAGGCCGACGTTGATTGCAACGGAACCGGCTTTGGGTATGCGTCACGCCAATGAATACCTTTTTTTCATTGTTGTCGGTCCGGTTGGTGCGTACTATCCCCAGGGTTTCAGTCCGACAAGCCTTTACGTGGATGAAGAGTATGTCCGGGCCGTGCGCGGAGGGATAGGATACTGCAAGGCAGCCGGCAACTATGCCTCCAGCCTCCTGGCCAGCAAGCTGGCAATGGAAAAGGGATTTACTCAGGTGTTATGGCTGGATGCGATCGAGAGAAAGTACATAGAAGAGGTGGGAACAAGCAATGTCTTCTTACTCATCGGGGATGAGCTGATTACACCACCCCTTACGGGTAGCATCCTCCCCGGTGTGACACGTGATTCAGTCATTCAGATCGCCAAAACCTGGAATGTTCCCGTTGCGGAAAGACCAATTTCCATGGATGAAATCCTTGATGCATCTGCCAAAGGCCGGTTGAAGGAGGCGTTCGCCTCCGGGACGGCAGCAATCGTTTCCCCGATAGGAAATATCTTTTACAGAGGCAAACCAATTGTTATAAATGAGGGGAAAACTGGTCATCTAACTGAAAGACTATACAATGAAATTATTCAGATACAATACGGCGACAAGGATGATCCGTTTGGCTGGAGTGTGCTCGTATCAGAGTAAAAATCCCTATTATAAAGATATGCCTCTTGATACAATCACTTGGAATTGAAATCCACAGGCATGTGGAAAAGATTGTTGATAAACATGTTGATAACAGTCGTAAGTCTTCAATTGTGACAAATTTATACCTCATTGCATAAGATTTAGGCGGTAAATATTTTTAATAATTACAACATGATAACAGCTATCCTTTGATTTCTATAACTTACTTGATTTTTTTGTGTGAGATATAAACTTCTGGAAAAAAACATGCCACTTTTTTTCTTTTCTGTTTTAAAAAAAATTAAAAAAAAATTTGCACGCAGTAACAGATATTTAAAGACAATAACAGGCATTGTGACGTGCCTGCTATTTTTTTCTTCCTCACCGGCATTGGGGGATCTTCTGCCTGTCAATGAATTGATTGCAAAGACCCAGGAGAGATATGAAAAAACTAAAGACCTTAAAGCGCAATTCATACAGGAAGTGACCATCAAGGCCATGAATAAAACGGAAAAGGAAGAAGGGGTGCTGTATGTGAAAAACCCGAGGCGGATGTTATGGAGCTATTCGAAACCAACAGCAAAGAAATTAATTATCAACCCTAAAAAGGCGTGGTTATATATCCCGGATGACCATGCGGTTTACCTTCAGGATTCCGAAAATATCTATAAGTCTAAGCTGGGGGTAAAATTTCTTTCAGGCATAGGGAAGTTGAGTGAAGATTTTCATATAGGATTTTCCCAGCCTGAACCGGTGGATAGGAATGGGAATTACCTTCTCACCCTTACTCCCAAAATATCTGAAGCCGGCATTGATAAGCTGTATTTAACGGTTGATAAGGACACTTTCCAGATCATTCAGTGCAGTTTTACAGATTTGTATGGAAATACCACCCGTATCCGACTTACCGATATAAAAATCAACAACAATCTTGACGACAAGATGTTCAACTTCAAGCCCCCGTCCGGGGTGGAAGTGTTTAATATGCCGTAATGAAGGTAGAGCAATTTCTCCTTAAGTCACAAAAAGGGTTCGAGGATTCAAGGGTTCAGGGGTTCAAGTGTTTATTTAAAAAAATTTACTAGAACCCTCGAACCCTTTTTTTCAGTGCGGACATTCCAACAGGATATTATATGCTGCGCTACAAATTTGATGAGACTCCCTGCTTGAATCTTGAAAAGGCATTAAGCCTGGAGTGGCTGGAAACCAACGGGGTGGGGAGTTACGCATCCAGTACGATACTGAGCTGCAACACGAGGAAGTACCACGGTCTCCTGGTGGCAAACCTCAAAAAACCTCAGGGAAGACACTCGCTCTTTTCCTGGCTTGAAGACTCCCTTGTCATGAAGGGGAAAGAGTTCTTCCTCTCATGCTGTCAGTATCCCGGCGTCTTCCATCCAGGGGAGAAACATCTTCTCAGGGAATTTCGCCTTGGTTATTCACCACAGTTCACCTTTGAAGCGGAAGGGTTTCGCGTCCATAAGGCAATTATGATGGTGCACGGCGAGGATCGCGTCCTGATCCGGTATGATGTCGAGCATTGTCGGTTTCCCGGCATCCTGCGCCTGAAGCCATTTCTTGCATACCGGGGATTTCACGCACTGGCAAAACAAAATGTATATATTCGTACAGACACTCACAGGATAGAGAACGGATTCGGGATGAAGCCTTATGACGGCATGCCGCCCATATTTATTCAAACCAATATGAAATCTGAATTTCATTCCTCTCCCGTCTGGTACAACAATTTTGAATATCGAGCAGAAAAAGATAGGGGCTTTGATTGGCATGAGGATCTTTTCCGTCCCGGTATTTTTGAGGTTCCCGTAAGAAAAGGGAGCGCCGTCATCATTTCCGCATCGCCGGAAATTTGTCGGGAGCGGTTGGAAGAGGCCTGGACAGTCGAGATGACGAGGAGGGCCGGCGATGCTTCAATGAATGAAAAGGCCGCAGAAAAGTTTGAAACTGAAGAAGATAAGATTAATGTCCGAAACCTAACTACAGCAGGCCGGCAGTTCCTGATCAAGACACCGGCTGGCCGGCCAACAATCATTGCCGGATACCATTGGTTCGGTGATTGGGGACGGGACACACTCATTTCCCTGCCGGGTCTGACATTCTGCAGTGGCCGTATCCAGGAAGGGATTGCCATCCTTGCTTCACTGGGGGCACATGAAAAAAAAGGCCTTCTTCCCAATTATTTCTCCGACGATAAGGCGGAAAATGCCTATAATACGGTGGACACCTCGCTGTGGTATTTTTGGGGCGTGCAGCAGATGCTGAAGCACACCGGCGATATCGAGATCGTCAAGAACCAAATGTGGCCGGTAATGAAGAAGATCCTGCAAGCATATATGGATGGTACCGCATATAATATCGGCATGAGCAAAAACGGCTTACTGCACGCGGGCGATAAGGATACGCAACTGACATGGATGGATGCATCCGTTGAAGGCAAACCTGTCACACCGAGATGGGGATATCCTGTGGAAATCAATGCCCTCTGGTACAATGCCATCTGTTTTGCCCATGAGCTGGCGCAGGGTTTTGATGACCATAAATCATTCTTCCACGTCCTGATTCCCGAGATAAAAAAATCCTTTGTTGAAACGTTCTGGATTGAAGACGGGGCATATCTTGGTGATGTTTTTCGCGACGGCTACCTGGATTGTACCGTAAGGCCGAATCAGATCTTGGCCGTTTCCCTTCCCCACTCACCGTTAGACCCTGCCCAACAGTCCGGTGTAGTGGAGAAAGTCAGGCAGCACCTGTTGACCTCTGCGGGATTAAGAACCCTCTCGCCGGAAGATAAAAACTACAGGGGAAGGTATGAAGGCAATGGACCTCAAAGAGACGCGGCTTACCATCAAGGTACCGTATGGCCATGGTTGATGGCACATTTTGGTGAGGCATATATCAGGGTTGCAGAAGACAAGGCCACGGCGAAGGCGTTTCTCCTTGATCACATACGGTCATTTATCAGCAGGCACATGCCGGAGGCTGGTGTGGGCTCCATATCTGAGATATTTGACGGCGATCCCCCGCATCGCCCCAATGGCTGCATTTCTCAAGCCTGGAGCGTAGCAGGGTTGCTCAGACTTTACACACTTCTTAATGAAATTCCCGGTTTATAACCAATTAATCAACGAATAGTAATGCGCATGTAACAGATTTTTTCCCGTTTACTTTATCTGTCTGTTATGTCATTATTCCTTCGTTTATTTTAGTGATTTCGTGCAAGAGTCACCCCTGTAATAATATTCCAATACAGATTTTTGGATGTTAAGGAGGCCGTTAGCCCGTGAGAATACTCATGTTTGGATGGGAATTTCCGCCCCACGTCAGCGGCGGCCTCGGGACTGCGTGCTTCGGTATCACAAAGGCGCTGGCCGGCCTTGGTCACAAGATTATTTTTGCAATTCCTAAAGTATTGGGTGACGCGGGACAATCACACGTGGAATTTATTTCAGCATCGGAAGTTCCCATCAAAAAGAAGCACCGTAAAGAGTTCAAGGTTTTTAAAGGCCTCGATATCAGGCTCATAGATTCATATCTGAAACCATATCTGAGTAAAAGTCAGTATGAGTCTTTGTTGCGGGGGCGGGTTGTGAAGCTGCCTGCGCACGAAAAAGCCCGGAGCGAGATGCGGGAGGAAACGTGGGAGTCTGTGATCCTGGAAATCTCTGCGCACTATGGTCCTAATCTGGTTGCTGAAGTTGTAAGATATGCAAAGGTAGCCGGCACTATCGCGGAAAGCCAGTCATTCGATGTAATCCATGCCCATGACTGGATGACGATCCTTGCCGGTCTTTATGCCAGAGAAGTCAGTAAAAAGCCGCTTGTTCTTCACATTCATTCCCTTGAATTTGATCGAAGCGGAGAACATATCAACCGGGACATTTTTTTTATCGAGCGGTACGGCATAGTTTCGGCGGATCATATTATCGCTGTAAGCCATTATACCAAAAATATGATTGTCAGCCGGTATGGTGTCGATCCTGATAAGATATCTGTTGTTCACAATGCCGTCTCCCGCACAGAAGCCTCGAATATTTACCATGTGGGGAAAAGTACCGACAAAAAGATTGTTCTTTTCCTCGGCAGGATCACCTTCCAGAAAGGCCCCGACTACTTCGTTGAAGCAGCGGCAAAGGTCTTGAAAAAACTTCCGGAAGTGACGTTTGTTATGGCTGGCGCGGGAGACATGATGCCCCGTATGATAGAGCGGGTTGCCGAGCTCGGGATAGGGAAAAATTTTCACTTTACCGGCTTTCTGCACGGATCCGAAGTCGAACAGATATTTACCATGAGCGACCTTTATGTCATGCCGAGTGTATCCGAACCTTTCGGTATTTCGCCTCTCGAGGCAATGATATACGATATACCGGTCATTATTTCCAGGCAGTCTGGAGTAGCGGAAATACTTAATCACGCATTGAAGGTGGATTTCTGGGACGTGGATGACATTGCCAATAAGATCATAGCAATTTTAAGATATCCGGTTCTGGTAGCTGAGATTGTCGAGAAGACACGTGATGAGCTGCGCAGCATCCGTTGGGAATATGCCGCGGAAAAGATTGTCGAAGTCTACGAGCGTGTATTGCACTGAAAGGGTTGAAAAATGCCAAGTGTATGCCTGCATTTCCATGTTCATCAGCCCCGCTGGTTGAAGCATTATACCTTTTTTGACATCAACCATGACCATGTTTATGAAGATGCGGACAGAAATCTTCATATCCTGAACAAATTATCTGAAAAATGTTATATTCCGGCAAATAATATAATGCTAAAATTGATAAAAAAGTATAAGGGGAATTTCCGGATTGCCTTCTCGGTCACGGGCATACTCCTTGATCAATTTGAAAAACTTCGTGCTGATGTCCTTGACGGCTTTAAACGGATTGCGGATACGGGATGTGCAGAGTTCGTGAATGAGACATACTACCACTCACTTGCTTTTTTGTTTTCTGCGCGAGAATTCAAAGAGCAGGTCATGCTGCATAAAAAGAAAATAAAGGCCCTGTTTGGTCAAACACCGAAGACGTTTCGTCATACCGAACTGATGTATGACGGCAATCTCACAAAGATTATAGAAAAAATGGGGTACAATGTAATTCTGGCCAGGGGTGCGGATAAAGTTTTGGGGTGGCGGTCTCCCGGCCATGTCTATCAACCGGCAGGGTGCAAGAAACTGAAATTGCTCTTTAGAAATCACCGTCTGTCTGATGATATTACGGTGCGTTTCTCGGATTCAAAGTGTACTGAATATCCCCTTACAGCCGCTAAATATGCACACTGGATTCACCGGATTAACGATATAGGGGATGACGTCATCAACCTTTTCATGGATTATGAGACACTGGGCGAACATCAAAAAAAGGGAACAGGGATCTTTGCATTTATCCGAGAGCTTCCCCGTGAAATTCTGAAACATGCCGAATTCAGGTTTCAGACCCCTTCGGAGGTCGCCGGGGAATACGAGCCTGCCGCACAGCTTGATTTAACAAATCTTATCTCACAGGCAGATACGGAAAGGGATTTGAGCGCCTGGTTAGGGAATACATTGCAGAAAGATGCCATTAATACGCTGTACGGCATGGAATCGAAAGTCAGAAGCAGGAAGGATGGCAGGTTACTAAATACATGGCGTATGCTTCAGGCATCCGATCATTTCTATTACATGCATACTGGATGGCCTGCCGACGGAGATGGACAAAAAGATTTCAATCCCTACGGGTCACCTTATGACGCGTATATCAACTATATGAATATTATCGATGATTTTTCCGGTTTCTTAGGCAAAAAAAGAGGAGTGTAATTAATGGAAAAACAAAGTAGAGGCTATCTTTTTGAGGTCAGCTGGGAGGTTTGTAATAAGGTAGGAGGCATATATACCGTTGTTACCAGCAAGATGAGAGAAGCCATTAATAATTACGGGGAACGCTACTTCCTGCTGGGTCCCGATCTCAAAACCAATCCTGATTTTGAAGAAACTGATGAAGACTGCTGGGTAAGGATCAGGGAAAGTACGGCCATCAAAGAAATCCCATGCCGTTTCGGCAGATGGAAGATCCCTGGTGAACCTAAGGTTATTCTGGTCAATTTCGGAAAAAAATATGACAAAGAACAGCTGCTCTATAGGCTCTGGGAAGATTACGGCGTAGACTCTATAGCCGGCGGATGGGACTATGTGGAACCGGTAATGTTCAGTTATGCCTGCGGCGAGGTCATCGAAACGATCTATAATTTGATGATCAGACCGCACAGTATTCAGGCCGTTGCTCAGTTTCATGAATGGATGTGCGGTGCGGGTCTCCTTTTTTTGAAAAAAAAGGTTCCCGAAATGAGCACCGTCTTCACTACTCATGCCACAATTCTGGGGAGAACTCTTGCCGGATCAGGCGTGGATATCTACACAATGATGGATCACCTCTCGCCGCAGGTGGAGGCAGGCGCGCACAACATTAAGGCGAAATATTCCATGGAGGTAACTTCTGCCAGGGAAGCAGACTGCTTTACAACAGTCAGTGAAATAACGGCTTCCGAAGCGAAAAATTTTCTCGGCAGGTATCCCGATGTTATTACACCTAATGGCCTTGATGTAGAACATATTCCTGATCTCGCAGAAAATAGAGCGCCCGCATTGAAGTCGAGGGAAAAGCTTCTTAGCGCTGCCTCACGGTTTCTGAGAAGAGATTTCCCCTCTAATACAAAAATTGTGGTTATATCAGGACGCTATGAATTCCATAATAAAGGCATCGATATTTCCCTGAATGCCTTCAGCCGGCTCGATAATGAAATGACAAAAGATGAAGTGATGCTCGTTTATCTTTTCGTTCCTGCCGGTCACACAGATTTGATTTCCGCCCTTCAGAGCGATCCTTCAAGACCCGAACCGGGCAGCCCTCCCATTGCGACACACAGACTCCATAATGAGTCACATGATCCCATCCTGCAGGCATGTAACAGATTGGGTCTCATGAACACATCACAAAACAAAGTTTATGTCATCTTTGATCCGGCATACCTGAACGGTCATGATGGTTTGATCAACATGACCTATTATGAAGCACTTTCGGGATGTGATCTGGGGGTTTTCCCGTCGTACTATGAACCCTGGGGATATACACCCCTGGAAAGCACTGCCCACGCCGTACCGACGATAACGACTGACCAGGCCGGGTTCGGAACATGGGTCCAATTAACGGCTCCGGAAAATGGCGGGGTTATTGTCTTGGGGCGTAAGGGAGTGAAAATCAATTTAATTGAAGAAAGTTTATATAATATCTTTAAAGATTTTCTGTCCTGGGATGATATAGAAATCGAAGAGAGGCGCAAGAGTGCCCGGAATGTTGCCCTCCAGGCCAACTGGAAAGATTTCTTCAAGCTGTACCTCAAGGCCTATGACAGAGCTGTCGCTGTGGCCCATGAGCGCACTGAAAAGCTCATCTCTATAGACTACAGGATGGAAAAGAAATATGTCTTTGCCGGTACTGTATCGACTCAGCCCCACTTTCGCGCGTTTACAGCCGTTGTAAATCTCCCCCCAAAAATTGATCGGCTGAGGGAACTTGCATATAATCTATGGTGGACATGGCACCCCAAAGCCCGCAGCCTGTATATTTCCCTCGATACTAAAGTATGGCCGGAGATGGACAATAACCCTGTTAAAATGCTGGAGACAGTTTCACCGGAAAAACTGTTGGAGGCATCGGAAAACCCAAGCTACATGTCAATGTACACACTGATTATACAGCAGTTCGATGAATATATGAACGATAGGACCCCCGATGAAGGGGTTAAGGTCTCTCCTGCAATCAAATGGTCATCGCCGATTGCCTACTTCTCGACCGAATATGGCCTTCATGAAAGTATTCCCATTTATTCAGGCGGCCTGGGAACACTCTCCGGTGATCACTTAAAAACCGCAAGTGATCTAAATATACCTCTCGTTGGTATCGGTCTCCTATATAAGAACGGCTATTTTAAACAGGTTATTGACAAGAACGGCATGCAGACGGAGGAATATCCTGAAAACGACTTCTCCGTCCTGCCTGTTCAGAATGTCCGTGATGAAACCGGGAATGAAGTTCAGATATCCCTTGAGCTTCCCGGCAGGACGCTCTATGCAAATATCTGGGAAGTAAAGGTGGGACGCATTTCATTGTATCTCTTAAACACCGATGTTCCGGGAAATACCGTCCAAGATCGAAAAATAACAGAGCGGCTGTATCACGCGGATCAGAGGATACGAATTGAACAGGAGATCCTTTTAGGCATGGGCGGAGTAAGGGTGATCAAAAAGTTGGGCATCAGGCCGCGGGTCTACCACATCAATGAAGGACACTCCGCGTTTCTCATCTTTGAGCGCATAGCGGATCTGATGACGGAGGAAGGACTCTCCCTCGATGAAGCTACTGAGATCGTTCGCGGCAGCACCGTCTTTACAACCCATACCCCCGTGGAAGCGGGGATTGAAAGGTTCCCCAGGGATTTGATGGAATATTACTTTTCCAGCTTTATCAAACGAACGGGAATGCCCTGGTCACAATTCTGGGAATTGGGACGAAAGGAGGGAAGCGAGGATAAGACTTTTTATATGGCAACCTTTGCCTTAAAGATGGCGCATATGAGTAATGCCGTAAGTCATGTCCATGAAGAGGTGTCAAAGCGCATGTGGCGTGATGTATGGAAGGGTTTTAACATCTCGGATATCCCGATCAGCCATATCACTAACGGCGCTCATACCTTGTCCTATATTTCACCGCGAATGCAGGCGCTCTTTGACACATATCTGGGAGACTGGACGAATAACATCACGTCCCCAGAAACCTGGGAAAAGATTCGAGACATCCCCGATTCTTTGCTCTGGGATACCAGATATGAACTTAAACAAAGAATTATTAACTTTCTGAGGGAATATTTGTCAGAACACTGGTTGAAGTACGGTTATACAAAGACATGGCGGGAAGAGTTTTTTTCCAAAATCAATCCTGCGGCCCTGATGATCGGGTTCGCGAGAAGATTCGCGCCTTACAAGCGCGCTGATATGCTCATGTCTGACCTGGATCGCCTGGACAGAATTTTAAACCATCCGATACGCCCCGTTCATATCATTATTGCAGGAAAAGCTCATCCGAACGACGGGATGGGGAAAAGCTTAATCAAAAAAGTGATAGACGTGTGCCGGGATGAAAGATTCAGAGGCAAGATCTTTTTCATCGAGGATTATGACATCAATATTGCCCGTCGTCTTTTTCAGGGTGTCGATGTGTGGTTGAACACGCCTCGAAGACCTTATGAGGCGAGCGGTACAAGCGGTGAAAAAGTTGTCGCAAACGGGGTACTTAATCTCAGTATATCTGATGGGTGGTGGTGTGAAGGTTATGACGGAACCAACGGCTGGACCATTGGGCCTGTTGTGAAAGGATATTCTCCTGAAAAAATAAATTCCGACGAAGAAGACAGCCAGTCATTATTTTCATTACTCGAGAATTCAGTAATACCCACATTCTACAGCAGAGAGATATCGGGTCTGCCGGAAAAATGGATCAGCATGATCAAGAGATCCCTGCAAACCCTCATGCCCAGATTCAACACACACAGGATGCTCCTTGAATACTACCATAATATGTATTTGCCCACGGCCAGCCGGGAGCATGAACTTTACATGTACGCGCATAAACTGGCTCGGGAGCTTGCCGATTGGAAACGCAAAATTCCCATGCGTTTTTCCTCACTCAGACTGCTGGATGCCAGTATCGAGGGGATTCATGGTGATACCGTCTTCGTTGATCAACCGTTGATTGTAAATGCGAGAATCGATCCGGGGAAGGTAGAGCCTGAAGAAATTCTGGTTGAACTGATAATCGGGAAAAAGGATGGGTACGAATTTGCCGATATCCCCGATTGTATACCTTTGAAGATAGCCAGCATGACATCAAGTGGAATTCTCACGTATTCCGCGGAATACATCGTCAAGCATAACGGCCCTCATTATTATGGCATCCGGGTATTGCCGTACCATAAAAATCTCGCGGCCAAGCAGGATACCGGCCTTGTCCTCTGGGCGTGATTTACGGAAGTAGTATCAAAAAATCACGGGGATTATTTGCTGCCGATAAACATCAGGATTATCGTCAGGATGATACTGATGATGATGCTTGTGGCCAGGGGGAAATAGAAGGTAAAATTCTTGCCTTTGTAATAGAAGTCGCCGGGAAGCCGCCCGATCCACGGTATCTTCCCGCCCAGCAGTACAAGGCCGCCTATGCCTGCGATAACGAGGCCGATAATAATAAGAATCTTGCCGAAGCCGGAAAAGTCAGGCATACATTACCTCATCTGATAAACACCATTTTCAAAACTATTATCTATCTCCCTCTTAAGAAGGTATCCAACAGACTCTGAAGCAACATTTACACTTTGCTAATTGCGTAAGTGCGGATCATTATAGTTTCTATAATAATAAACCGATATTGCAAAATTCTTCAATAATATTTTGACAAAAATTATGAATCTCGGTACAAATTACCTTAATTTCAAACAAAATTGTTTTTCAGATTAACGGAAAAGTGCATTACATATATTAATTCTTATAAAGGTAAATTGATGGAAATTAAATATAAAAAGCACAGAGCATTTCTAATCGTATTTGGATTGTTATTAACGATATTAGGTGTTTCTGTATTTCCTACTCTATCAGGACCATTGTTTACAATTTCTCTTGAGACAATTACAGCCATAGTGATTTTAGGCCTTACGTTAATCGGAGGTCCTTTGCTGATATTTATAGGAATAAAAGGAGATGCATCGAGTATAAATAAGGCTATTAGCATCATATATAATAAAGATAATAAGCGGGGAGATTAGCTTCGTACCAACAATTTTTAATGTAGAAATTATGAACAATTTTATAATCGGGTAGCCGGGGGTTTTTCTCCCCCAGCCCCCACACCACCCGGCATGCGGGTCCGCACCGGGCGGTTCACAGAGATTACCGGGCCTTAGCCGGGTAGTGGATGT
>DASPQI010000325.1:0-10353 GCA_035625045.1 Syntrophales bacterium
ATTTTGTCAGGAGTGTGGGGGATAAGGTAACGAGTGAAACGATAAGGAGGTATATACAGTATCACAGACATGAAGAACAAACTCCTAGCCAGTTAGATTTTGATTTTTAATGCCCCGTGCGGAAGCACGGGGTTCTTTACTCATCTTTTTCCATTTGAGCTATTGGATGTCCGGGTAAAAATCAAAAATAATTAGTTTAGGAAGTAAGTCTTGCGGTCGTCTTTACACCTACTGTCAAAAATACTTTGTCCTATGACAAATTAGCAGTTGATCCGTATACGGACTCTGTTCATGCTGTAAGGCTTGTCGCTGCACGGTACTCTGGAACGGGCAGCAATCGCCACTTATTCTGTCCTTGCAGCTCCAGCACGCGGTTGTGGTAATCCAGTATGCTGGCACGATGGCCGACACTGATATAGTGGATATCAAGTTCATTTAATTTCCGGTAGAGGTTGGCCTCATTTTCCAGATCGAGGGCGCTTGTCGCTTCGTCCATGACGGCAAACCTGGGCCTGTTCATCAGTAGCCGGGCGAAGGCCAATCTCTGCTGTTCACCCAGAGAAAGGACATCGGCCCAATCGAGCTCCACGTCAAAGCCGCCTACCCGCTCCGGCAGGTCCGCAAGCCTGACCGTCTCCAGGACATGTCGCAATTCCTCTTCCGAAGCTTTTCTCTCCAGCAGGGGATAAAGCAATTGATCCCGCAGCGATCCAAGCAGCATGTAAGGTCTTTGCGGGAGGAAGAAGATATCAGACAGAGGCGGCCGCTCGATCTCACCCGCACCTTGCGTCCACAAGCCGGCGATCGCCCTGAGGAGGGAACTTTTCCCCACACCGCTCTGACCGACGACTACCATGTTGTCACCCTTCTTTAAATCCACAGTCAAATCATTGATGAGGTTGCGATTCCTGTTCGGCGTAAGGAGGGTGAGATTATTCAGGGCAAACCGGTCTGCTTCTTGAGACTTGATGCCGGGGACTGGCGCCAGCGCAGGTGCTGTTATGTCGGCAAAGGTTGACAGCCGCTGCACACCGGCAGCAAAGTTCGTTATCTGCTCAAATTGGGAGACGATGAGGGAGAGCGACGCATATACCTGGGAGAATGCGAAATTGGCCTGCACCATGTCGCCGTATTCGATTTCGCCGCCGAAATACTGGGGGAACAATACGAGAAACGGCAAGACAACAGGAAGGTAGCTGTACGCAGTTGTGAAAAATGACAAGTTCCGCTGCCAGCCGATGAGGAGGCTGAAATTTCTCAATACACTGCGGAAGCGCTCTCCGATGTGGGCAACCTCGGGTTTCTCGCCCTGATAAAAGGCAATCGACTCGGCATTATCCCGTACATGCACGAGCGAATAGCGGAAATCCGCTTCGTACCGGAGCTGATTGAAGTTCAGGCGGACAAGACGACGTCCTATCAGGACGGTAAGGACAGTGCCCACTAAAGAGTAGCTCAGGACCACAGCGACAAGGAGGATCGATTTCGACCAGAGTATCCCGGTAAAGGAAACGAGATCCATCAAAGAACCCAGTAAAATCAAGAGGAAGACGAGAGAAGTCCTGGTAAACGAACGGATGTCTTCCATGATACGCTGATCGGGGTTGTCTATCTTCGAGCTTATCTCGATCTCATAATAGTTGCGGTTCTTAAAATAGTTATTGAGAAACTCTCCCGTCATCCATTCCCGCCAGCGCATTCCCAGGTAATTCTGAATATAACTGTATAACGCGACGATAGGTATTCCCACAAGGAAACCGCAGAAATACACGGCAACGAACAGATACGCCAAATCCTGATTTTTCTTCACCAGCGCGTTGGTGAAGTAGTTGCTGATATAGCTGAAGGCGACATTGATCCCTGTCACGGAAAAGGAAAGGAACAGGACGACGGCAAGGAGCGTCCACGCCCGCTTGCGGGCATGCAGCTGCGGGGCAAAAAGTATGAAGCAGGCGGCAGGAATGATCAGGGTGCCGGCGACGATCATCCATGCACTGGAATGTAAGGTATTCTGGATCAGGGATAGCAGCCCGGATGCTACTTTGGCTGTCATGGAAGGTGCAAGGAAGTTACTAACCAGAGTGATTCCAGCGACAACCATAAACAGGACACCGAAGAGAAAAACAAGCAGCATTAATAAAAGCAGGAGCAAGTACCAGCTTCCGCCGGGGACGATTGGGAAAAAATAAGGCTGGGCAATGGTAACAAACCGATTCCACAGGGAACGTTTGATCTCGTTCATCGATGGTCTTTCCTTTCCGACACATAGATTTTGACTGCATGAATTCAAGCCTGCTTCCCGTTGCTATAAAGGACGATTACAGGAAAGAGGCCCTCTTGAAGTTACGTCGTATTCTGTCAGTAAGATAACGTTGTGTCAAGGTAAGTCGAACAGAATAGCAGGCAGTGCCGGAACATAAGAAAGCTAACTGCATAAAGGAATGTCTGATCTAATGGCCCGCCTGGGAACCAACGGAATAGTAGGTATTCCATCCCATTTCACACCCCTTTTATTATTATTCCCTTTCGGTCCTCTATAAATTATTATTTTATCGCGGTTGGCCATGTGCGAAACTATGCAGATTTTAACTACCTGATAGGGTTATAAAACAAAATTAAAAAGGAGGTTATAAAGCTATGGAAAATAGGATAGAAGAATGCCATTGTGATAAATGTGGGAGTGAAGCAGATATGACCATAACCTGTCAATTGATCGAAAGGGAGGATTCATCCGGCGCCAGAAGGAAGGTACAGCAAGAAACCAGAACATGTACAGTTTGCGGCGGCGAGATGGTAACCATCCTTGATGAATAGCAGCGTGGATAGCGTTATCGTCATTTGCTAAAAAAGTTATTGTCTTCAAAAGGAGATCTTTCTCATTCCTCACAAGGCCATGATGAAGGTCGATAAGAGTTTCAGCCGGCAGCACAGCCTGGATTTGATTCAATCGGGCTTGGGTATAGCCGGCTGACATGGGCTAGGCGGACTGATTGGACATGAATCTCGCCTACAGCTCTAATCTATTAGATATTTCGGCTTGACCCGTTGCCTGACTTTAAATTATAAAATGTATAGAGACAATTGAGCGAGAATATTTGGTAGGGGGTCATCTTATGAATAGAGGTCTTATCATTGGTTCGGCATTACTGATCATTGGAACTTTATTAATTTTTACCACTATAGTTAAAAGTGATGATTACAGTGCGGGGGAAACCCTGTTTAAAAAAAATTGCCAGTTCTGCCACCATCTGAAAGGAGATGATAATTACCCTTCCGCCTATTATATACAATTCAGGCCGAAAGATTTCAGCGACTCTGACTCCTGGAAGGGCCTTGATGAACAAAAAATTACACAGGTATTACAAAAAGGCAAGGGAGCGATGCCTGCGCAAAATTTGAAGCCTGAGGAAATAAAGGCCATTATTGATTATATGACGCATAAGCTGAAAAAATAACCATCATATTCTCATCAATTGGGACGAAAATAGCACTTCCTCATAAAAACAAAGGGCTGGTGAAAAATAAGGGGTTCATCGTTGCGATGAACCCCTCTTGATTTGATACTACTTCTGACTGAATAATTTCAGATACCTGCCATATCCTTCTTTTTCCAGATCCTCCTTGGGGATGAATCTCAAGGCTGCCGAGTTCATGCAATACCGGAGTCCAGTCGGCTTCGGCCCGTCCGGGAAGACATGCCCGAGGTGAGAATCTGCATGCCTGCTCCTGACTTCCGTGCGCGTCATGAAAAAACCGCGGTCAACCTTATCCACGAGATTGTCAGGTTCAAGAGGTTTAGTAAAACTGGGCCAGCCCGTGCCTGAATCATATTTATCCAGGGAGCTAAAGAGCGGTTCACCAGAAACAATATCCACATAGATGCCCTCTTTCTTATTGTTCCAGTACTCATTTTGGAAGGCCGGTTCTGTGCCTTCCTGCTGAGTCACTTTGTATTGGATGGGTGTCAGTATCTTCTTTAATGTCATGTCATCAGGTTTTTTGTATACCTGAGACGCCGCGGGCTTGATACCAGCGTGCTCTTCTCCCCAGACCTTTTTCAAAAACTGATCACGTCCCGACCCGTGTCTGTAGTATTTATATCGTATCGGGTTTTTCTTGTAGTAATCCTGGTGATATTCCTCTGCTTCGTAAAACTTATTAAATTTTAGGATTTCCGTGACTATCGTCTTGGTAAAATGTCCGGATTTAGCTAAATTTCCCTTTGATTTTTCCGCCAAACGTTTCTGCTCTTCGTCATGATAGAAGATGACGCTTCTGTATTGAGGACCCCGGTCAACAAATTGTCCTCCCGCATCTGTGGGATCTATATGTCTCCAGAAGTAATCGAGGAGATGTTCATAGGTAACTTTTGCGGGGTCGAAATAAATCTGGACAGCTTCCACATGTCCCTTCTTCGCGTATGTTTCATAGGTTGGATTTTCCCCAGTCCCGCCTGTATAACCGGATATGACCTTCACCACACCTGGCACCTTTTCAAAATCAGACTCTACACACCAGAAACAGCCACCGGCAAAAGTTGCGATCTGTGTCTTCACATTTGTTTCCGTCATTTGATTTTTTACCTCCTGTTGGCTGCCGCCGGAACTCTGACAACCAAGTATAAATATAAGTGATATTAAACTTATGAGGAGATTCTTCATTTTGTCCTCCTTGAAAACTAAATTTAACATCGTTAATTTATGAATGATTATCTGATTGTCAATTATTAAATTCTCCTAATCGCAAATAGGATTCGAGGATTCAAGGATTCTAGGGCTCAAGGGAACTTGAAGGTTACTTTATAAAGGATAAAATATATTTTTTTTCCGTCAATTTTGATTTATAATGCAAACCTCAATAATTACAAAAATATATTCATTACATAATTAATAGAAGTAAGTAATAAAATGAGGAAAATTTCCAGGAAATAGCATAAATGACAAAGATGAGAATCGAACACGATGCATTCGGAGACATCGAAGTCCCTGCGGAAAGACTATGGGGCGCGCAGACACAGAGGTCTCTGCAAAACTTCAAGATCTCCAACGAGTGTATGCCGAAAGATTTGATCTGCGCTCTTGCACTAGTCAAACGTGCAGCAGCCGCGGTGAACCGTGAACTGGGCCTCCTGGAGGCGGAAAAGGCCGGAGCTATTATTGCTGCCGCCGACGAGGTGATCGAGGGCAAGTACGAAGAAGAGTTTCCTCTTCTGGTCTGGCAGACCGGTTCCGGCACACAGACCAATATGAATATGAATGAAGTCCTTGCCAACCGCGCAAGCGAGATCCTCGGCGGCAGGAGAGGTGAAGCCCGTAAGGTGCACCCGAATGATGATGTCAATAAATGTCAATCGACAAATGATGCATTCCCGACAGCGATGCATGTCTCAGCGGCTAAGGCTTTGTCGCACCGCCTCAAGCCGGCCGTCCTGAAACTGAAGGAAACGCTGGATAGGAAGGCTGCACAATTTGATGACATCGTCAAGATCGGCCGTACGCACCTGCAGGATGCGGTGCCGCTTACCCTGGGTCAGGAATTCTCCGGTTATGTCGCCCAATTGGATAAAAGTCTGTCTTACATAGATGCATCACTGCCTCATCTGTATGAGCTGGCGATAGGAGCCACAGCGGTCGGTACAGGGCTGAATGCGCATCCGGAGTTCGGGGCCCGTGTTGCGAGTGAGCTTTACAGGATCACGGGCATACCGTTTGTCAGTGCACCGAATAAGTTTAAAGCAATCGCCTCTCATGACGCGCTCGTTCACGCTCACGGCGCGGTCAAGACCCTCGCCACATCTTTGGTAAAAATTGCCAACGATATACGCTGGCTCGCTTCCGGACCGCGCTCAGGCATCGGGGAGCTGATAATTCCCGAAAATGAGCCGGGGAGCTCAATAATGCCGGGTAAAGTAAACCCGACCCAGTCCGAGGCAATGATGATGCTCTGCTTTCAGGTGATGGGGAATGATGTGGCCATCAACTTGGGCGGCGCTATGGGGAACTTTGAGCTGAACGTATTTAAACCCCTGATCATCTATAACTTTCTGCAAAGTGTGCGTCTTCTTGCGGACGGTATGATCAGTTTCAACGATAACTGCGCCGCAGGCATTGAAGCCGACCGCATTCGTATTGATAATCTTATGAGAAATTCACTGATGCTTGTTACTGCATTGACGCCCCATATCGGTTATGACAAGGCTGCCCGGATTGCGATGAAGGCCCATAAGGAAAACACGGGACTTCGCGACACAGCCATCTCGCTTGGTTTTGTTACCGGTGAACAATTTGATGAATGGGTGCGGCCAGAGAAGATGGTCGGGAAAAGGACATAGTAGATGTTGCCGCCATTCAATTCATCAGTTTGCTTGCAAAAATAGAAATAATTTGTAAGTATTAATAAAAGAAATTTTTAGGTCAAAATCAATAAAAGGAGTAAGCTTATGTGGGAATATACGGACAAAGTTAAGGAGCACTTCCTTAATCCCCGTAACGTCGGGGAAGTTGAAAATCCGGACGGCGTGGCTGAAGTAGGTTCCATTGCCTGTGGAGATGCCCTCAAATTGTCTTTCAAATTGGATGAGAATAAAAAGATCAAGGATGTCAAATTCAAAACCTTCGGCTGTGCGAGCGCGATTGCGACCTCATCTGCGCTGACTGAGATGATCAAGGGGATGACCCTGGAAGAGGCCATGAAAGTGACGAACCAGGATATCGCGGCCTATCTGGGCGGCCTTCCCCAGGAGAAGATGCACTGTTCAGTCATGGGAAAACAGGCCTTGGAAAAGGCTATCGAAAATTATCGTGGCGGCCCTTCAAAAGAACCGGAAGCAAAGATCATATGCGAGTGCTTTGGAGTCACGGAGAGTGAAATCGAGCAAGCTGTCAGAGAGAATAACCTTTCTACGGTTGAAGAAGTTACGAATTACACCAAGGCGGGCGGCGGCTGCGGGGGATGTCATGACGCGATCAGGGAAATAATCGAGAGGGTTCGGGCCGGCGTTACAGCGCCGATCGTCAAGCCGAAGCTCTCCAACATTCAGAAGATAAAGATGATTGAGGAAACCATAGAGCGTGAAATCAGGCCATCCCTGAAGAACGACGGAGGTGATATCGAACTCATAGATGTGATCGGCAACCGCGTCCTTGTCGCTACACGCGGCGCCTGTGCGACCTGCAAGGCGGCTGATATTACGCTGAAGCATTTTGTTGAATTGAAACTACGGGACCTCGTTTCACCCGAGCTTGTAATTGAAGAGGTGACGCCATGACAACGATTTATCTGGATAACAATGCGACGACCCAGGTTGCCGCAGAGGTTATGGATGCCATGCTTCCCTATTTCCGCATCCTTTATGGAAATCCTTCCAGCATGCATTCCTTCGGAGGGCAGGTGGCCCGGAAAATACGCGAGGCCCGGGAACAGGCGGCAGCGCTGATCGGAGCCACGCCTGACGAAATCATATTCACCAGCTGCGGTACGGAAAGCGACAATGCCGCGATCCGGTCGGCGCTGGCAACCCATCCCGACCGGCGTCATATCCTGACAAGCAGGGTTGAACATCCTGCCGTCAAGTCACTTTGCGCTCACCTGTCAAGGCAGGGCTATCGCGTAACCGAACTGCCTGTAGATAAAGACGGCCTCCTGGATATGAATCAGTTCGAGAGAAGTCTGACGCCGGATACTGCTGTTGTAAGCCTTATGTGGGCCAACAACGAAACCGGTGCCCTATTTCCTGTGGAAAGGGCGGCGGAGCTTGCTCATGAGAGAGGCATCCTGTTTCATACAGACGCCGTTCAGGCAGTGGGAAAGATCCCGTTAAACATGAAGTCGAATGTCATCGATATGCTCTCCATTTCCGGTCACAAGCTTCATGCGCCGAAGGGCATAGGAATACTCTATGTCCGTAGAGGCACGAAGTTTTCACCTTTCATGATCGGGGGGCATCAGGAGAAGGAGCGCCGGGGCGGTACGGAAAATACGCCCAGCATCATAGGGCTGGGGAAGGCCTGCGAGCTAGCTGATCGCAACATGGAGGTGGAGAACACGCGGGTGAAAAAATTGCGGGATAAGCTTGAAACTGAGCTCATGGCGTGTATTCCCAACAGCCGGGTAAATGGAACGCGCCTGTACCGGCTTCCCAATACAACGAACATCAGCTTTGAATTCGTCGAAGGCGAGGCCATTCTTCTTTTGATGGATGAGTTCGGTATCTGTGCATCTTCAGGATCAGCGTGTACTTCAGGATCACTGCAGCCTTCTCATGTGCTTCGCGCCATGGGTGTCCCGTTTACCATGGCCCACGGGTCCATCAGGTTCAGCCTGAGTATCTATAATACGGAGGAGGAAATAGACTTTGTAATTGAAAAGCTGCCGGTCGTAATTGAAAGGCTGCGCGGTTTGTCCCCATACTGGAACTTGGGCGATCAGGCATGCACAGTCCAGTGAAGGAGGTTTCATTGCCATGGATGAGACATCAAAGATGGAGCAATGTAAGGAGGATCTAGCCACTACCAAGAACTTCCGCAAAGAAATCCCTGCTGTTGTTGATCAGCTTGTATTATCATGCAGCCGTAATGATTGCTTTGACCATGTCGGTCCGGAGCCGATCCCTTCACGTGAAGCTATAATCGATATCCTGCATACGGCAAGCCGGGTTCTCTACCCGGGTTATTTTATCCGTACACGTTTGGATGAGGTGAATGTCGGCTACTATTTTGGTCAGGAAGTGACCAGCCTCTTTGAAGCCTTCTCCGAACAGATCATGCTGGCGATACGCCATGACTGTATCAGGCACAATCTGGCCTGTACAAACTGTGAGGAACGCGGCCAGCAGGCTGCTATCGATTTTTTGCGCGGCATGCCGCAATTGCGTATTCTTCTCGCTTCAGATATCTTGGCAGCCTACAAAGGTGATCCGGCAGCCAAAAGCTTCGATGAAATCATCTTCAGTTATCCGGGACTTTTCGCAATCACCGTGTATCGCATAGCACACCAGTTACATCAGCAGGACATTCCCCTGATCCCGCGTATCATGACGGAATACGCCCACGGCAAAACGGGCATAGATATTCACCCCGGCGCCAGGATCGGAGAGAGCTTTTTTATCGACCACGGCACAGGTGTCGTAATCGGCGAGACGACCATAATCGGCAAGCGCGTCAGGCTCTATCAGGGTGTGACGCTGGGCGCCCTGTCGCTCCCCCCTGAGGAGGTGGACGCTCTCCGAAATCAAAAACGCCATCCAACCATCGAAGATGATGTCATCATTTACTCAAATGCCACCGTGCTGGGCGGTAAGACTGTCATCGGGGCCCGTTCTGTGATCGGAGGAAACGTCTGGATTACCGATTCGGTGCCGCCGGATATGGAAGTGTTTTTGAAAAAACCGGAACTTGTCTTGAAGGGGAAAAATGTTAAATAACCGGCAACAAAAATCCGTCTTGCATTACGACGCTGCTTCATGATGGGATAACACTCCCGTCTATTATTATACTTTTTTTGTTCAGTCAGTGGATTTCATTCAAAACAATTATTATGTTGAAAAATATATATGACAAGTTCATAAATTTGGGAATCCTGCCTAAGTTGGTCATTTCATTTCTGCTTCTATCAGTTATCCCATTAATTGTCGTGGGATATATAGCCAATAAGAATTTGAGTGATACAGGTTTTCAGGCCGTCCAGAGAGCCGAGGAGATGGGGAATGAAAATTTGAGGGCGGCTGAGTACATAGGTAAAACATCTATTGCGGACAGCGTTCAGGCCCTCGACCGCAAAGCTACAGAGGCTATCGAGCTTAGAACTGTTGAATTAGCGATGGGGATTGCCGACTTTCTCTATGAAAGAGATAACGATATTCTCCTTCTCGCTTCATTAAAACCTGACCTTAAAAATTACCTAGAAGTTTATCGGACGTTGAAGAGGGATGTGATCGCAACTGAAAAATTGGTTAGCGGTAAGAAGGATGAGAAAGAGGCCACTCTACTTCAGTCCCAAAATGCCGAAAATAAGGAGGCATGGAGACACTTACCACCTACCGGTTTTAGAAAAATATCAAAACCACTTTACCGGGAGATAACTTTTGTCGATATACATGGCCAGGAAAGGATCAAGATTGCCGATGGAAGGATCTCAAACGGTCTGGCTGACATAAGCAAGAAACAAAATACATATTGCAAGGCAGAAGACTATTTCTCTCATCTACGAAATTTGAAAAAAGGCGAGATTTACGTCTCCAGGGTGATAGGCGCTTATGTAAAGGGCTGGCTGTATAAAACCCCGGAAGGCATCAGGGTCAGGCCGGAGAGCGCGTATGCCGGCAAGGAAAATCCCCACGGTAAAAAATTCGAGGGA
>DASPQI010000326.1:0-3453 GCA_035625045.1 Syntrophales bacterium
TCGAGGTGTGGATGTCGGCAGCTCTCTAAAGAGCCTGCTGGAGAAAAAGCTCGTAAGGATTATGGGAAGAAAGGATGTTCCCGGTAAACCCATTATGTATGGTACGACAAAGAAATTTCTTGAGGTATTCAACTTAAAGGATCTATCGGAACTACCTACACTGAAGGAATTGAAAGATTTACAAGAGGGGACATAAGATAAATAAATCCTAAATTCTAACATCTAAATTCTAAAAATTTTGAAAATTTGAATCTCGATATTGTTTAGGATTTAGGATTTAGAGTTTAGGATTTGGGTTTTGCATGAAGGAGCGTCTTCAAAAGATTATAGCCGCATCCGGGATTTCATCAAGGCGTAACGCCGAAAAAATGATTACAGAAGGCAGGGTTACTGTAAATAACTCAGTTGTGAGGCAGTTGGGCGCGAAGGCGGATACTGAAGTGGATGAAATTCGTGTTGACGGCAAGCTGATTTTGCCTGAAGAGACAAAAGTCTACCTGCTGTTGAATAAGCCGAAGGGGTACGTGACGACCCTTCGTGATCCGCAGGGAAGGCCTGTTGTTGCGGATTTGTTTTCCGGTGTATCGGAAAGGATATTCCCCGTCGGAAGGCTGGATTATGATTCTGAAGGTTTCCTGTTAATGACCAATGATGGTGATTTTTCCCTAAAAATACAACATCCCCGGTTTATGATTCCCAAAACGTACCTGGTCAAGATCGAAGGGGATCTGACAGATAGTGATATCAAGATGCTTCAGGATGGTATTAAGTTGAAAGACGGAAAGTTTAAACCAGATAGTTTTCATATACTTAAAGCGAACAGAAAGAGCTGCTGGCTTTCTTTGACCATTGTCGAGGGGAGAAAAAGAGTGATTCGGAGGGTATTTGAAACATTGGGCCATGCGGTTGTCAGGCTCATTCGGACGGCCATTGACGGCATCGATTTAGGTAAAGTGAAGGTCGGTACATTCAGGCATTTGACCAGGAAAGAAGTTCAGACCCTGCTGTCTTTTGCAAAATAATTTTTTCAAAGTACCTAAATTCCATGAAAATTTGTCTTGACATTAAAATAAAAATAAATAATATTCGTTTAAAAATAGAGATAAATTACCAAGTTATTTAAAAAGATCCTTTTTTTATTACTGCCAAAGAATTGTCATAACGAAGCGTCGTGAGGAGGGCGTATGAATAAATCTGGACTTATCGAGACTTTAAGCAGGAAAGAAAACTTGACGGAGAAAAAGGCGATTGATGTTGTTAGTCTGGTTTTTAAAGGCTTTACCGATGAACTCAAAAAAGGTGGCAGGATAGAAATCAGAGGATTTGGCAGCTTTGTCGTTAGAAATTATAACGCCTACACCGGTAGGAACCCTAAAACAGGGAAGAATATTAGGGTAATGCCGAAGAAACTGCCTTTTTTTAAAGTCGGTAAAGAACTAAAGGCAAAAGTTGATGGCAAGAAGTAGGTCGGTATCTATTATTGAATAAATATTGATCATTACGAGTTGCCTAATATTATAAGCTTGATATAAGGGGATCATTTTGTGATCCCTTTTTTAGCGCTCTTCGTACGTACATGTTAAAATTCTCTCAAACCCATCTATCAGGAGAGACTTTCGGGGCTTATTGATTACCTGTAGGGGCGTAAGAGGCATTCTGCTAGCAAGATCGTTACTTTGAATAATCAGACATTGACTAATCCAGATTATGAAGAAAAAGGACGGAAATTGCCTTTTCTTCATATCATTCTTTTTCTGCTGACCCTTCTCTCCACCCTTATTGCCGGTACATGGCAGCGAGGTATCAACCCGCTCGAGAATCCATGGCTGATCTGGAAGGGAATACCCTTCTCATTTACACTCCTGCTGATTCTGGTTGCACATGAATTCGGCCACTACTTCATATCCAGAAAACATCATATAGATGTAACCCTTCCATACTTCATTCCCGCACCTCCCGGTTTCGGTATCGGTACTTTCGGGGCCTTCATCAAGATGAGATCACCCATCATGGATCGACGGATACTCTTGGATGTCGGTGCTGCCGGTCCTCTCGCGGGTATGTGTGTCTCAATTCCGGTACTGTTAGTAGGTCTTTGTCTTTCGGAGATCAAATATGAAACGGTGGAAACGGGGGTTAGTATCGGCTCCTCCATTTTTTTCTATATTATGTGCTGGATAGTTCATGGATCCATGCCCGATAACGCATACCTCATCCTCCATCCGATCGCATTTTCCGGCTGGATCGGGTTGTTCGTCACCTGTCTGAATCTGCTGCCCGTCGGTCAGCTTGATGGCGGCCATGTGGCATACGCAATCATCGGACCGAAGCAAAGGATTGTAGCAAAGATAGTAATCGTCATTCTTATCATTCTGGGTATTAAAGACTGGATAGGATGGCTTATCAGGACAGGTATCCTGCTTATTATGGGGATAAATCACCTATCGGTTATCTATGACTGGATACCTCTCATTCTGGGTGATAAAAGCTGGATAGGATGGATTATCTGGGCAGGTATACTGCTTATTATGGGTATCAATCACCCGCCGGTTACCTACGACTGGATACCTCTAGATAGAAAAAGGAAGGTCATCGGCTGGATAACAATATCAGTATTTGTCATGACCTTCACACCTGTGCCGTTCTGATTTATATCAGGACCTCTTCACGAAAACTGAAAAATATGTTTTCACCGATAATGAGGTGGTCATGTACTATGATATCCAGTATCTTCGCTGTTTCCTGGATTGTTTTCGTCAGCCGGATGTCCGCGTCGGATGGCTTTACATGGCCTGAGGGATGATTATGAACCAGGATGATAGCGGATGCCTTTCGCTTCAAAGCATTTTCAAGGACCTTTCTCGGATATACAACAGCCTGATTGACAACACCTTTCTCGATAGCTTCAATTTCGGTAATCCTGTTTTGCGCGTTTAGATAAATGACACAGAATTGCTCGTCCTTGAGACCGCCCATGTAGGTTTTGCAGTACTTCAACAATTCACTCGTGCAGTTTATCTGGGGTTTTTCCTTTGCCTTTTCTTTTAGGTACAGGGTACCAAAGTCCTTTATGAGCTTTATCGGTATTGCCGTATGGGTGCTGATGCCTTTGATCTTCTCGATACTGTTTTTCTCTGCGTCTACAATGCCCTTTAGGGAACCGAATTCACGCAGGAGTTTCTTGGCTAGTGGTTTGACATCTTTTCGAGGGATGGCATACGACAAAAGAAGTTCCACGACTTCATAATCATGAAACGCATCAATGCCTGATGCAGAAAATTTCTGCATCAGGCACTGACGGTGATCTTTATAGGATGGGTTATCAGGAGGCATGCTCGCGGCAAATTTTATTATTCCATCTTTCAGTTGAATCAGCCTAGATTGGCTTTTACGAAATCCCAGTTAATGAGCTTGTCGATGAACGCGGCAAGATAGTCCGGCCTCCTGTTCTGG
>DASPQI010000327.1:0-2718 GCA_035625045.1 Syntrophales bacterium
ACAGAACACTTCTTGAACCTGATCGCTTTTCTTGGGAGACAACGCCGGGGATAATTTCAAAACTTGTCATTGGAAAGACTGATTTGGTCATTCCAGATGAGTGGCCTGAGTTTCCAACAGAACTGGGGACCTACTATATCGGAATTACTTCCAGAGATGACTTAGGGAATCAAAGTGACCCTCTCTTATTATCGGGGCTGTTCAAATTCCTTGCCCCGTCGGCTCCGTTGAGAGGTGGGATCGAATATCTTTAATTGAAAGGAATGTATTAAGTGATGTGATTTCTTGTGTGAAAAGTATTTTGGACATAACTTTTTCTGTAACGATTTGCTATAAAGCCTACATTGCGTTTTTTACTTTCAGTTCGCAATTTTTCAATTTTTAGCGCTTCATTATCTTCACTCTTTGTGGTCCTCAAAAGATAAACCCATATTCAATTGTCAAAGACTACAGGCAGAGTCAGGAGATGCCTCTGCCTTTTTTTAAAACCTAAATGGATGTAATTTAGGAAAATTGTGAAAAACTCTTCCATTCTTGGCTTGCCTCAAAATAAAAAGAATTTGAGAAACATTTTGAATTATCATCTACTTACAGCATTTGACAGCACCTGGCATCGATTTTGCTACATTTGCCTCATTGGTTAATTCCTGAAGGGGAATCAAGGTATGGCAGCCTATGTAGGCTATGAATTTTACTGCCGCGATGAAACTGGGAAAGAGCATGTCATAGGGATACTACCAGAGAGGAGGAAGAATCCAGAGAGAATAACAGAGGAGTCTATCCTTAATTGGGGACGGAAGGTTATAGGCAGCCATTCAGATGTCAAAAATATCTATTTCGTTCAGGTAGAAATGAATTTAGTTGAAAAATAAATCCACAGTAAATTGTTAAGAGCCAAAGGCAGGATTTCCAATGAACCTGCCTTTTTTATTTACTTCAGCTTCTTTCACTCTTTCTTTCTGAAAGTTTCGGTTGATCAATTTTCATAAAATTTGTATATTTGAATCAGCAGTCATCAACCATCAGGGTGGCGGTGAAGATATTTCTTGGTTTTCATGGAGAAAAGCTCGGCAATAAAAACACGGCGTTTGCCCTTGACAGAAGACAAAAATGGCGAGACCAATAAAATAGTTTGTATTTAATTGTTATTCAATCGGAATATAAGAACCGTCCCCAAGATAACAAGGACGTGCTCATGATGAAAAAGGTTATTTTCTGGGTTTTGATCATTGTCTTCAGCTATATTGCAGGATTTGCTGCTGCCATGTTTTCATATCCGAGCAGGGAATTTAGCCGAACTTGGAAAAAGATTGTCCATGACGGCGGAATGAACAGATGGCTTCACATGAGGAATCTGGCCGATGATACATCGAAAATGATCGTAAGGCCGAACAATGACACACTTTACTCATATGCAGCCGTGGATATAGATTCAGGCCCTTTTGTCATAGAGATGCCGGTTTCGGATCGGTACTGGAGCGTGGAATTTATGAAGGAAAACACCGATGTCTTCACTTACATTGGGTCTCGAGAATATGGCCTCAATAAGGCGGTAACGGTAATTTTAGCGCGACAAAATTTTTTCGGTGACACGCGAGGCTTGCCGGTATTGAAGTGCCCCTGCAAGAAGGCTTGGGTGCTGGCGCGGCTCCTCGTTGATGGCAACGATGATCTTCCCCGGGTCCATCAACTGCAGGACCGGATGAAAATCACGTCGTTGAAAGATTATCAACTCAATTCACACAAATGAGTTGGGAGAAGTCTCAAGGGATTCATGAAAAAAGCAATCATCATTACATCTGTTGCAGTCGCGTCCTTTCTTGCTGGATGGACTCTCATGGCACCATCGCTGGATTATTTCGTCAAGCATCACCTGGGTATGCTAATCGCGGGCAAGGGAACAGTCAGGAATGGATCATGGATGACCCGACTTGATCTCGCCCGGAGCAATACGCCGCCCCTAATTCGCGCTTATATTGTACGCATCGGCATAGCGGCGAACCAGGCGGAGGAGGCATTATACTGGAACGCCTATACTGATAACATGGACCGTCTGCTTGATGGAAGCCATTCTTATGATGTCCATTTTAAGGCACGCCCGCCGGTAGAAGACACGGGTTTCTGGAGTCTTACCGTGTATGATAAGGATAGTTATTTAGTTCCCAACAAAGAGAAGCGTTACGCTCTAGGCGATCGGTCTCCTATAGCAAAGAGCCACGATGGATCCTTCGTTATTCATATTTCGTCACACAAGCCAAATAACTCTAACAACTGGCTACCATGCCCTTCATCGGGAGCCTTTACGCTTACCTTGCGTATGTATGTTCCATTGGAAGAGGCGCTCAAGCGCGCTGAAGTGATTTCCATGCCTGAGATCGCGTGCTTGGATTGCCAATGAAATAATCGGACCTACAATAACCGTTTCTACGGAAACCAAGACCAGTTTCGGGCTTCCTTTCTGAAAGTTTCGGTTGACCAATTTTAACTAAATTTGTATAGTTCAATCAAAAATCAACAATCGTCAATCATTTTTGATAAGGTTTGGTTAATTCCGATCATCAATCGCCAATGGAATGGCGAGACCAATAAAATAGTTTGTACCTAATTCTTATTGGATCAGAATATAAGAACCATCACCAATTACGTGGATAAGATAATTTTCTCATCAGCAGGAGCACTGGCCAGAGCGATTCGTGCCCGGCAGGTGTCCTCAGAAGA
>DASPQI010000328.1:0-6637 GCA_035625045.1 Syntrophales bacterium
CGAGCCGATGGGAACGAGGCCCAGTTCCGTCCTCTTGAAGCTCAACCGTTCGCATAGTATAGAACCGACACCGATACCGACGGAAAAGAGTACAAGAAACAGTGTAACGACCGATTCCTTTGCCTGCAAAAAATCCTTACAATAAACGGGAATAATCGAAAGAAGGGCGATGCCTATAAACCAGAACCAGGCAATACCCAGGATAGAGTTGAAGATGCTCTCCACTTTTCTTGTGATGCCCAGAATTTCAAAAGTCGTAGTGACGGGATTCATATTAATTTTAAGTTCCGGCATTACCGGATTGATAGGCCTGATCACCAGACTGATCAGAAATCCGGTTACAGCGATGGTAACTACCGCAATCCCCGTCGCCCATTTACCTACCTGCATGGAGATGAGTTGCACCCCCAGGATGGAACCAAGGAGGATGGCAATAAAAGTCCCAGTCTCCACATATGCGTTACCTGTGATAAGCTCATCGCTATGAAGGAGATGCGGAAGGATACTGTATTTCACCGGGCCAAAGAGAGTGGAATGGAGACCCATCAAAAAGAGAGTGGTCAGAAGAAGCACGATGTTTTCATAGATGAAGCCGAACAGACCCAAAATCATAATCACTATCTCGAGTGCTTTGACGATGCGAATGAGCTTGTGCTTGGAGTACTTATCGGCCAGTTGTCCAGAAATCGCTGAGAATAGGAAGAAAGGCAATATGAAGATGCCGCCGCATAACGATACCATCTGTTCGGGGGATATGCTACCGAGGGAATACGACTTGTAGGCGATCAAAATCCCTATGGCGTTTTTATACGTGTTGTCGTTGAATGCGCCAAAAAACTGGGTATAGAAAAAAGGCCAGAAGCCCCGGTCTCTGAAAATGCGCTTACCCATATTATATTCAGCCCCGTGTTGGTTCGATATTATCCTTTGCCCACTGAATAAGTTCCGTTATGGAAGTCCCTATAGGGAAGAATTCAACAACCCCCATCTCCTTTACTTTGGGTATTTTTTCATGATCTAAATAGCCTCCTGCGGTAACCATGATATGTGACGAATCCTCCTTTTTCAGCAGCGCTACAACTCTGGCGAGGTCTTCAATATTGGCGCCTGGCAATGTCGTTATCCCGATATGGTCGACACATTCCTGGATTGCTGAAGCGACGATAGCCTCAGGTTTCTGGATATCCGTGTATATTACTTCGTACCCGGCATCCCGGAAGGCCAGTGTGAGAGTGACCATAGCCGCCTCATGCCCCTCACCAAGTTTAGCCATTAAAATTCTTACCAGTCTGGTTATCATGGTGCCCTCCTTTTTGATCATTTACTATTAGGGATCACCAAACACACCTGCCTAAAGTCATATTAGATGCGGATGCGCTGGTGCGGGTATTTCACAGTTTTGGACAAAGGGATTACGTCTTCCATGGCAGTGAGTTCTATCTCCAACACCTCCCATGAGGAAAAAGAGCCAGGATACTCGGCCTCGACCCTATCCTTAATCTGAAGCGACAGCGTATACTGACCGGCTTCCCTCGGCAGAAATTCCAACAGGGTGACTGTCCCCTGATGGCTGCCGCTGGAGCTCTCACTCAGTATGGTATCTGTCCCACGATGACGGCTTCCAAGCCAGGCCACAAAAGGTTCGAGTGTGCCTGATTCCGTATGAACAACACGGTTCTGCACGTCTTTCAGGGTTAGTGTATAGGGCGTACCCACAAGGAAGGCAACCTTTTCAAAAAAATATCGAGGGGAGTGTTGAATTTTATACGCCTCTGCGCTCTTTAAAGTAAGCAACAGGCGGCGCCATTTTCCACCGGCAGTGATAGTAATCGGATTCTCAAATACAATTTTCCCCTCTTGCTTTTGTGGAAAAAATCGGCCGATATTCCTGCCAGACGATAACTGCTTGCGTTGAGTTACAAAGCGGTAAACAGCCACAATCACGAGTAAGGTGATTACACCTAAAACCACTATGATTCCTGCTGATGCGTCCATATTCCTTTTATGCAAAAGTCTGTTTCCCGCGACTTCCTTTGGGCATTTGTAATTCCCAGGGTCATTACCGCTTCAATATGTCGAATGCGAAGCTCATCAAGCGCTATCCGCGCGAACAAATTGATTTAGCCACATGCATCCTTGTTGGAAAAGTTTTCCGGCTGGTTTGTCCATCCTTCCAACCCTGCTGGGGTTCTTATCTTCACCCACCATACTGACTTTGGCATGATATCGAAATAACCCAAGCCGTCAGGACCAGGATTGAGATAATTGAAATCGATCTCATATTCGACGAATTTCCCTCGATGCCATATCTTGAAAGCGCCTTCACCAAGGTAGGTGTAGACCCAGATGATATCACCCCTTCTGAAGGTAGTTACGTCACGCGTGACGATGAACTTTCCCGGTTTCGTATGGACCTCACCTGTCAGGGCTTTAACCGTCGTACCTTTCTGTGCGGACCCTATCACTGGACTGCTTGTGTTCGGTTCGGCGTATAGTGTGGTTGTATCTTCTGTGCCCTAATCGCGATATGTGCAACACTCAAACGAGCAAGCACCTTTATCGACGTAAAAGACCGGATGGTCATCGGCGTAAGCGATCGATGCGACAAAAACTATCGCTACGAATAAATAACCTTTCTTTAGCATAGATCACCTATTGAGCGACACAACGTCCGAATTGAGCTGCCGCCAGAGCTATGGTGGTCAACTTTTGTTCTCAAAACTTGCTCCCAAAAGCCAGACCACCCCTGAAATACAACGCTCTGGCTGTCGGGTTTCTCTAATGAGTTGTTAGGAGCAATACTGCTTCGCTACTGAGATTATGTTTTGCTTGAATTCGGCTATTCTTTCACGGTTGCCTGGACCGCGATGTGTTCTGGCCTCTGGGCGAAACATAACATATGAGTAATGGTCGACTTTTTGTAAATCATGAGGAGCCTTCAGCCCGTCTGCAATCATGAACTCTAGTATCTTGTATACTTCTTTGCCCAGAGCAACCAGCACCTTTGGACTGCCGTTATCGATCTGGATTTGAAGTACATGCCTCCATGCCTTTGCCTCGTCTTGCCAATAGCTCTGGTCTTTCTTTTTGCTATTCCGCTCTTTCACGCGGTCAGGCTGTTTCACTGCATTAGTGATATAGCACTGCCAGCCTTCATTATTTCTTGGATTACCCAATTTAAGGCCAGCTTCTGTGATAGCCTCTCTTAGGAGAATATCGCCTTTATGCCAATTCCATTGGAGATTTGGGGTTCGTTCTTGTTCTGGCACGGCGATTTTTCCAATCCCCGAAGACTTGGATTTTCAGCAATAAACCAAATTGAGGATTTAGGATTCTCCAAATATCCAGTCAGCCATGGGTATTGGTTGAACCAGTTCTGTAATTTTTTATCTCTTATGACCTGCCTGATTTCTTCATCTATGATAGTCAAGGTTTTGCTCCTAACAATTCTGTATAACAACCTAAACAACGCAAATTTGCGGTATAAAACCCTCCAAAAATACTTTATGTTTTAATTGAGTCAGTATAATGCGTCCCCTCTTTTATTTTTTAGGCACCTTGAGCAGTCTTTCACTGCGCCAAACTCTGACAACTCTCACTCTGTTTGCATCGAGACGATAAATGATGCGGAAAGGCGGATATATAATCTCTCGCAGATTCACAATTCCAAATTCCGGCACAATACGTCCACTTTTGGGGAAAGCGCCAAGCCTCTCTATCTGAGAAATAATTTCCCTTAATAACTTTTCGCCCACAGCAGGTACCTGTTGATCGACATACCAGTTGCGGATTGACTCCAGATCTTTGACTGCTGCTTCAGCAAAGGTGATCGTTCTTTTTCGCGGCATGGCTATTTGCTCAGTCCAAGACGCTTTTTTACATCCACCAGGCTTACTTCCCGTCCCTCTTCGATGTCCATCAAGCCCCTGACCACGTCACGCAAAAACGCCTGCTCTTCTGCCTTCGCTTCATAGTCTTTCAACGATTCAACAATGGCGACACCTCTGCCCCGGCTGGTGACAAGCACGGGTCGTCGGGTTTTATCAACCTGATTGATAATCCGACCCGGATTAACCTTTAGATCAGTGACCGGAACAACGTCTTCGGAATACTTTATACCTGATTGCACAGTAACCTCCTAACTGGTCTTTTAATAGCGCTAATAATAACACCTGTAAAATGACCTGTCAAGGAATATTACCGGAAAAGACGCATTTAGGTTCGATGTTCTGATCTATAAAATGGTTGGTTGTGAGATTGCTTCAGTCCACGAGTAATGACGGTTTGAATATTGTGCAGACCTTTTTATGTCTTCATGACGAAAGGCCAAGGTTCATTGAATCAAACACCGAGGTAGGCTGTTTTGACATGTTCGTTGTTCAGCAGCTCTTCGCCCGTTCCCTGAAGGGCTATCCTGCCGTTTTCCAGGACATAGACACGGTCAGCAATGGCGAGGGTTTGCTTCACATTCTGTTCTACTATGAGTACTGTTGTGCCTTCTGCTTTTATTCTCTTTATGACATTAAATATTTCCTTCACCAGGATGGGAGAAAGACCGAGTGATGGTTCGTCAAACATCTGAAGTTTTGGCTTTGACATGAGTCCCCTTCCGATGGCAAGCATCTGCTGCTCACCTCCGCTTAAAGTTCCTGCTAGTTGTCTCCGCCTTTCCAGAAGTCTTGGGAATAGTTCGAACACCAATTCTTTCGTTATGTCGCGCTCCTTTTTTGCCTCACCCTTTAAAGAACCCATGTCGAGATTTTCTTCCACGGACATCTCTACAAAGAGCCTTCTTGCCTCCGGCACATGCGCGATTCCTATCTCCGTTAATTTGTAAGGTTCAACCTTGTGAATCGGTATATCGTTGAAAAGTATTTCACCGTTCTTCGGTCTCAGGATGCCCGATATTGTCTTCAGGGTGGTTGATTTTCCAGCCCCGTTGGCACCGATGAGGGCGACAATCTCTCCCTGTTTTACCTCAAAGGAAATATCCCAGATGACCTGGACGTCGCCATAAAAAACATCGATGTTCTTAATCTCAAGCACTCGTTTCCTCTCCCAGGTAAGCTTCAATCACAGCCGGGTTATGGCCAATTTCATAAGGTGAACCTTCTGCTATCTTCTGGCCATAGTTCAGCACGACGATCCTGTCGGAGACCGCCATTATCACCCTCATATGATGTTCAATAATCAGAATAGTTATGCTCCTGTCCGTCCTTATCTTTTTCACGATCTCGATCTGCTCGTTAATCTCTGTCGGGTTAAGTCCGGCGAAGGCCTCATCGAGCAGAATAATTTCAGGTTGTGTAGCAAGTGCGCGTGCGATCTCAAGCCTTTTTCTTTTGCCGAGGGGCAGGCCTTTTGAGAGAACATTTATGTCATCATAGAGGTCGGTAAACTTGAGAACTTCCAGAGATATTTTTTCTGCTTCAGATTTGGTCTTGGTCCTTATAAAAGCGGAAGCAATTACATTGTCAAGAGTGGACATCCTCTGTAACGGTCTCACAACCTGAAAAGTTCTTGCCACCCCAAGCTTGCACAACACATGGGGCCTCAGGTTTGTAACCCTCTTTCCCTTCAAATATACATCACCTTTTGTGGGGTGGTAAAATCCGTTGATCACATTAAACAGCGTTGTCTTTCCCGCGCCGTTCGGGCCGATGAGACCAAGGATCTCACCTTTGTTCAGTACAAAGGAAACATCCGCAACGGCGGCGAGCCCTCCGAATTGCATGGTAACATCTTTCACCTCGATGATACTCATGATGACGCCTCCCTTTTCCTCCTGAATGGCTTCGTCAATTTACGGAAATCACCAACAATGCCATTTGGCAGGAATAGGATAATTAGTATGAGAATGACGCCGAAGATCGTCATGTGGGCAGCCCCTATATACGGGAGAGAACGTATTTCCTCGGCAAGAAAAACCATGATGACGGCCCCCACAATCGGTCCCCAGTACGTGGCGGCGCCGCCAACCATAACGACCATCACTGTAGTTATGGATATATCATAGAGGGGAAATACGACGCCGGGATCGATATAACCCATGTAGTTCATAAAGAAGGCGCCCGCGATGCCGGTGAGGACGCCGCTTAGGCAAAGAGAGATTGTTTTATAGAGGGTCGTGTTTATTCCAAGGGACTCCGCTGCATCCTGGTCTTCCCTGATCGCCACGAAATAATATCCGAGCTTGGATTCAATGACCACCTTAATCAGGAAATACGTACCCATGGCAATAAGGAGTATGATGTAGTAATAACAGGTCTTGTCAACCCACGTCCTTTCACGCAACATTATTCCGAGATTCCCTTGGGTGAAATCGACAAGGTTTTCCGCGGTGACCCGGCAAATTTCACCGAGGGCGAGAGTAGCTAGGGCGAAGTAGGCGCCCCGAAGCCGCAGGCAGATAAAGCCAATGATAAGGGAAAGCAGCGTAAGTATAATGACGCACGCCGGTATGCCCCACCAGGCTGATATCTCCAAATGATAATAAAGAATTCCGGCCGTGTATGCGCCAAACCCGAAGAAGGCGGCATGTCCGAAGGAGACCTGACCAGTGTATCCGCCCAGGATATTCCATGCCATTCCGATTACCGACCAGATTAAAACGAGGATGAGTATGTGCATGACATAT
>DASPQI010000329.1:0-2967 GCA_035625045.1 Syntrophales bacterium
GCCTCCTGCGGGTTTTTGACGGCCACTGACGTTGCTGAATATCTCGTCATGAAAGGTGTTCCTTTCCGGGCAGCCCATGAAATCGTCGGTAGACTTGTTGCATATTGTATTGGCGAAAATAAAGAAATGCATATTCTGTCATTGAAAGAATTACGACAATTCCACAAGAGTTTTGGGGAGGATGTTTACTCGTATCTTAAGGTAGAAAATGCCGTAAAATCAAAAAAAAGTACAGGCGGGACTTCCCCCAAAGCGGTTTTGATAAGGGTAAAAGAAATTAAAGGCAGAAAGAAATGATAAAGGCGAGCAGGTTTCTGTGTATCTTCTTCTGTTTTAGTATGTTTCTTTCGGGGGGCTTACACGGCTGCGGGAAAAAAGGTGATCCGCGGCCCTCTGGTGTTCTTCCACCAAAAGCTGTTTCTGACCTCAGGGCAAAAATTGCTGAAGCAGGCGTTATTCTCCATTGGAGCGTCCCGGAGGCAAAAGGCGGCATTCGGAATTTCAAGATCCAAAGAAGCGGTCTCCCGATAGAAGGCACAGTGTGTCCGGATTGTCCCCATGAATATAATATTATAGCGGACATTTCTGTTAATGATCCTGCTTTGATCAAAGAAGAGGGGAAATTTGTGAGCTATCTGGATTCACGCATCAACGCCGGATATTTTTATACGTATCGTATTATTGCCTGCGATATAAGTGGCATTTGCAGCGAAGCATCAAATATTCAGGAAGTTAAAATCTCACCTGATATGCCTTACGGGAAGGAAAAACAACAAAGTAAATAAGTCAGGAAAATGCGTTAATCTTTCAAGGGCAAAGGTTAAATGAATTATTTTCATTACAAAATCAATGAATTATGGTGTGAAGAAGTCCCTGTCAGTGTCATTGCCAAGGATGTAGGGACACCGTTTTATCTATATAGCCATAGGACCCTGAAGCAACATTTCCGCGTATTCGACGAGGCGTTTGCTAATGTTCCGCACTTAATCTGTTTTGCTGTTAAATCTAATTCAAATATCGCCGTGCTGAGGATTTTTATTAATGAGGGCGGCGGTGTGGATATTGTATCCGGAGGAGAATTGTATCGGGCTCTGCAAGCGGGAGTTGATACGAAGAAGGTCGTTTATTCCGGAGTGGGTAAAAGGGTTGATGAAATCGAATATGCGCTCAAATCGGACATACTGATGTTTAACGTCGAGTCATCACAGGAACTTCATGTAATCAATGCCTGTGCCGAAAAGTTGGGGAAAAAGGCTGGAATCGCATTGCGGGTCAACCCGGATGTGGATCCTGAAACCCATCCCTACATATCAACAGGCCTTAAAAAAAACAAATTCGGGATTGACATCAGGAAATCGAGGGGGGAATACCGGAAGGCAAAGAAACTGGCTAATATCGATATTAAAGGGGTGAGCTGTCATATAGGTTCACAGGTGACTAAAATTTCTCCCTTTATCGATACCCTTGATCGTCTAAAAAAACTGATTAAATTTCTTAGAGAAGATGATATAGAGATCAGGTATGTAGATTTGGGAGGCGGCCTCGGTATAACATATGACCAGGAAGAGGCTCCCCATCCTTCAGAGTATGCAAAGTCCATTATTGATGCAACGAAAGATATAGATTGTACCTTTATCTTTGAACCGGGAAGGATTATTGTAGGCAATGCCGGCATAATGGTGACGGAGGTCCTTTATACCAAAAGCAATGAGGGGAAAAACTTCATCATTGTCGATGCGGGTATGAACGATTTAATCCGTCCCAGCCTATATGATTCATACCATCAGATCCAACCGGTGGTAAAAAAAGAGGGGGGTGAAATTGTTGCCGATGTGGTTGGTCCCATTTGTGAGTCTGGCGACTATCTGGCAAAGGGAAGAAAGATTTTCAGATTTGAGAGAGGGGATTTGATGGCGGTTATGAGTGCCGGTGCATATGGGTTTACAATGTCATCAAATTATAATTCAAGAGGAAGAATACCGGAAATACTGGTCAAAGATGACCGTTTCTTTGTTATCAGAAAAAGAGAGGTGTATAAAGATTTAATAAGTGGAGAGGAATTGCCGGAATTCTTAAAATAATCATTACCGCGGGTTGAACAAAAAGCATAAGTAAAAAAAACACGGAGTACATTGGGGGATAAGGAGTAGATATGTTTAGCGGAGCGTTTGTAGCGATAGTTACACCTTTCAAAAACGGGAAGGTGGATGAGGAGATGTTGAGGAAGCTGATTGAATTTCAGATCGCGAACGGGACGGATGGGATCGTCCCATGTGGGACAACTGGAGAGTCCTCAACCCTGTCACATGAGGAGCATGACAGAGTAATTGAAATCACAATAGATGCTGTAAAAAAAAGGGTGCCGGTCATTGCTGGAACCGGTTCCAACAGTACAGAGGAGGCGCTCCGTCTGACGCGGCATGCCTACGAGGCAGGTGCTGATGGGGCGTTGATGGTCTGTCCGTATTACAATAGACCGACGCAGGAAGGACTTTATCAGCATTATAAGATCATCGCCCAAAGTGTTCCGATTCCGATTGTTCCATATAATATTCCAGGCAGGACCGGGGTCAATCTTATGCCGGAGACTGTTGCAAGGCTTTCCAAAATAAGCAATATCGTCGGAATTAAAGAGGCATCCGGTTCTCTGAAACAGATGCAGGATGTCATAAGTCTCTGCGGCAATGAATTTGACGTCCTCTCGGGTGACGATTTTTTTACTTTTCCCTTATTAGCTATTGGTGGTAAGGGCGTCGTTTCCGTTATTTCCAATGTGGCGCCTGCCGATATGGCCGCCATGATAGATGCCTTTGCGGGCGGTGACATTAAGAGAGCAAAACAGCTTCACGATAAAATGGTTCCTCTGATTGATGTGCTGTTTCTTGAGACCAACCCGGTTCCGGTCAAGGCAGCACTCGCTATGATGGGGAAAATTTCATATGACGTGCGGCTGCCGCTGTACAAAAT
>DASPQI010000330.1:0-6142 GCA_035625045.1 Syntrophales bacterium
AAAGGCTCTCAGGATTTTCAAGATACGAGATAGAAGGCAAAACAAGTTGGACAGACTTTGTCCTTGAGGATGACCTGCACTCATTAAACGGCATCAGGCGACCTTGGGGAAAGCATTTCAAAATGTCTGAGGATGGTTATAAATTCCGTATCACAAACAGACAGGGTGATATTAGAAACGTTCTGGTAAATATCGCGGAGATACCATCGACGGAAAAAACAGTCATGTCCCTTCTGGATATATCAAAGCTCAAAAATGCGGAAGAAAAAATCCTGGCAAGTAATGAAATGCTTCGATCACTCACATCGGAACTGGTCATGACAGAAGAAAGAGAACGTCGACGGATCGCCGTTGACTTGCATGACAACATCGGACAGACACTTGCCCTGACAAAGATTAAACTGGAGTCTCTCATCAGCCATACGTCAAGAAACGGTTTAAAGAAGCCCTTATTGGAAATCGGGGATATGATCAATCAGTCCATTCAGCAAGCCAGGTCATTGATGACAGACCTCAGCCCTTCCGTCCTATACGAATTGGGTTTCACCGAAGCTATCTATTGGCTGTGCGAGCAGATCCAGGCGAAGCACTGCCTACAAATTGATTTGACAAGTGATCCTAAAATTCGCGGGATCGACGAAGAAATTCAACTGTTGCTTTTTAGGGCCACAAGGGAACTTCTTATGAATGTAATCAAGCACGCCCGAGCGAAAGAGGCACACGTTACTCTTAAAAAATCAGGCAACAACATACAAATTACGATTAAGGATGATGGCATAGGCTTCGATGTCTCCGGAACCAGCATCATTGCTAAACTTACGGGGGGTTTTGGTCTTTTCAGTATACAAGAGCGTCTAAGATACCTTGGCGGTCTTTTTGAGATTGAAACTGAAAAAGGGCTCGGTACATGTATTACTCTATTAGCGCCTAGAAAAAAGAAAAACAAAAGGAGGGCAATAAAAAATGAGTATCAGAGTACTTCTTGCCGATGATCACAATATTTTCCGGGACGGCCTGCGTACCCTGATTGAAAAGGAAGCAGGAATGGAGGTAGTTGCCGAAGCTGAAAATGGCAGAAAGACTGTCAAACTTGCCGAGAAACTTTCGCCCAATGTAGTTATTATGGACGTCTCCATGCCCGATCTTAATGGCATAGAGGCCACTCGAAAAATCAGAGCCGGGACATCTAATGTGAAGGTCATCGCATTGTCCATGCATTCGGACAAACGGTTCGTCCTCGGCATGCTGGAAGCCGGTGCATCGGCTTACCTACTCAAAGATTGTGCCTTTGCTGAGCTTGTCAGCGCCATTCGCCAGGTTGCAGCAGGCAACACGTATTTGAGTCCGAAAATCGCGGATGTGGTTGTTAAAGGTTATTTAAATAAGGTATCAGATACTTCTCTTTCTAAACGCACCATACTCACTTCAAGGGAACGTGAAATACTTCAACTGCTCGCTGAAGGCTTATCGGCTAAAGAAATAGCCGCTCATTTAAATCTGAGCATCAAGACTATAGAAACTCACCGGAGGAATATTATGGAAAAACTGGAAATACATACTATTGCGGAGTTGACAAAATATGCCATTCGTGAAGGATTGGTCGCACTTGAAAGCTAATGTTAACACTTCACTTATAATATTGATCTCCTGCCATTGTAGCGTTCCGTATCGTAATATTTTTCCACATCGACAAGCTTCAATTTATTAATTATCTCCTTAAGCGGGACGCTAGTAATTTCACCCCTTGTCAGACTCACCATACGACCGAAATCTTCATTTACAATCATGTCCACGGCGGCAATACCAAACCACCTGGCCATCAGGCGATCACGTGCCGATGGCGTGCCACCCCTTTGTAAATGGCTCAGTAAGAGAGATCGTGTCTCAAATCCGGTTCTCTTTTCAATTTCATTCGCAACGGAGCTCGCTACACCACCGAGAGTAGGATGTCCAAATTCGTCTACTTTGTTATCTCTGAGGAATTCATGTTGCCCTACAAGTTTGGCACCTTCGGAAACAACAATAATTGAATAGTTTATTTCCCTCCCCTTCCGTTCACGTAGAAGTTCGCACACCACATCTATATCAAAAGGATATTCAGGTATCAGTATTATATAAGCACCGCTGCATTCACCTCCATGTAGCGCGAGCCATCCCGCGTGACGTCCCATAGTTTCAACCACGAAATTGCGGCTGTGAGAACCGGCGGTGGTTCTTAACCGGTCAATTTCTTCCATTATTACATTAACGGCCGTATCGTAACCTAGTGAATATTCGGTTCCTGTGAGGTCATTGTCTATGGTCTTTGGGATGCCTACGGTTTTAATCCCTAACTTGTGTAATTTATATGCTACACCAAGGGTATCCTCTCCCCCGAGTACGGCAATCACATCAATCCCTAGTTTTTTGATGTTGTGGATTAATTTTTCAGAGCGATCATTTTTCGGATTAAACGGATTTGTCCGTGACGTCCCCAAGTGCGTTCCACCGTAACGGTCCCATGTTCGCACGATTTCTTCATCCAGATGTGTAATATATCGATCACGGCTTTTGGAATCGTCAGGATCAACTTCCACTAATCCCTTCCAGCCTTCGGTAATGCCAACAACTTCAAAGGAAACTGAACGTTTATCTGCGAGTTTTGGATCAAGGGCAGTTTTTGTAACCCATTTGATCGCTCCATTTAAACCTGGACAATCTCCTCCTCCTGTCAAAATGGCTATCTTCTGTTGCATAATTATTAATCCTTATACTAAGTTTTTGATTAATTGTGTGTTTTAATTATTTTTCAACGAAAAGTTTTATTATTTTATAACATAACCATAATATAATAAAATATCAATATGAAGTTTCAAAAAAATGTATAAGTGATTGATTTATATGGCTTGTCATACGTGCAAGGCGGACAGTAAAAAAAACTTGCAAATTTTACTGTGATGTTTTAGAAACAGTCCACTTTTCAATAAGGAGATTTGACGTGTCGAGAATCTGTGAGGTATGCGGCAAAAAGCCGGTCATTGGTCATAATGTAAGCCATGCAAACAACAAAACAAAAAGAACGTGGTATCCTAACCTTCAAAAGTTACGCTGTGTGGATAAAAAAACAGGAGCGATAAAACGAACAAAAGTGTGTACGAAATGCATACGGTCCGGTTTTGTAAAGAAGGCACTATAAAGAACCACCATAACAGAGTTTATTAATAATCATTATTGAAGATATTAACGACCTTTATGGTCAGTAAATAAATCCAGCCTTTGAGTGTATTTAAATCTCGCTTTTAACTATTACCAACCATAATCTTTACAGGATGGTCTTCTCCTGCTTAAGATTATATTAGCCATAAAATATCAAGTGAGTCTGACACGTTATTGCCTCTGTAATCATTCTTTTCTTGACATGGATGCTTATACTGATATTATAAATTATAAGTCATCTAAGGCATAATGTGTATCAAATTTCATATAAGAAGAAATTAAATGACGATGACGGCAGCAGGTTTACCCACAACACAATGGAAGTTATTAGAAGGCGACAGGGATATACAGGATATGCTGGTCAGGGAATTGCGTATTCACCACATTGTCTCCCGTATATTGACGAGCCGCCGTATTTTGACTGCCGACGATGCCAACAGGTATCTTTCACCATCCTTGAACGATCTGCATAATCCTCTCTTAATGATGGATATGCAGAAAGGGGTTCAACGTTTAATTAGGGCGATTTATAACAAAGAGAAAATTGTAATTTATGGTGATTATGATGCCGATGGCGTAACAGCCGTCGTTGTTCTTTTGAAATTCTTACGGGAGATCGATCCTACTGTCGCATATTACATTCCGGACCGTATTAAAGAGGGATATGGTCTTAACAAGCCCGCAATCGACAAGATGAAGTCCGGCAATATTAAGCTGATTATTACTGTTGATTGTGGCATTTCAGATCATGAACAGATATCTTACGCACGTTCTCTAAGCATAGACACTATCATACTGGACCATCATGAAGTTCCCAACACGCTCCCCGATGCCGTTGCGATTATTGATCAGAATCGCAGGGAATGTACGTTCCCATTTAAGGATCTTGCTGCTGTTGGCATTGTTTTTAATTTTCTTATAGCCTTAAGGGGAAAACTGCGGAAAAACGGTTTCTGGGAGAAAAGAAAATATCCGAATCTCCGGGAATATCTGGATCTCGTCGCTCTTGGTACCATTGGCGACATCTGTCCGCTTATAGATGAGAACAGGGTATTTACAAAGATCGGTCTTGACCTTATCACAGAAGGAAAAAGAGTAGGGCTGCGGGCATTAAAGGAAATTTGCGGTATTGATACTCAGGTTATTGATTCCGGTAAGGCCTCTTTCTGCCTGATTCCGCGGATCAACGCCGCAGGACGTGTTGCGACCGCAAATGAAGCAGTCCAACTTCTTTTGACTGACGACATTGAAGAGGCCAGGAGGATCGCTCAAAATCTCGAAATCTATAATCGCAAACGTCAGTCAATGGAAAAAACCATACTTAATGAGATAATTGATGAAATTGAAAAAACGATGGACCCCGGAAATGTTCGATCCCTTGTGTTTGCATCCGATAAATGGCATCCTGGTGTGATAGGCATCGTGGCTTCAAAGCTGGTAGACCGGTATAACAGACCTACCATTTTGATAAGTCTGAAAGACGGAATCGGCAAGGGTTCCGGAAGAAGTATCTCAGATTATAATATGTATCTGGGACTAAAAGAATGTGATTCTTTGCTGTTGTCTTATGGAGGACACCGGTATGCAGCTGGAATTTCAATCAAGGAAGAGGACATTAAAGAGTTCGCAATCATGCTTGAAAATGTTATCAGTAAGGAAATTAATATTTCCGATTTTGTCTCTCAAACCAATATTGATGCCATGTGTAGTCTCAATGATATAAACCACGAGCTTATATCACAGATCGGTAGGCTTGCCCCATTTGGAAGCGGCAATCCCGAACCTGTTCTTTGCGTAAGAAATATAAATGTCACCTCCCAGTCTGTGGTAGGTAATAACCACTTGTGGATGCGCCTGACGGGTGACGGCATATCCTACAATTCTATCTGGTTCAATAAAGGTCATCTTATTGATTCCCTATCCGGATCCGCCCTTGATATAGCATTTACACCGCACATCAATAACTGGAACGGTGCTTACGACATCCAGCTTAAAATGAAAGACATGTCTTTGCCGATCAGTCCTTAAAACATTTGTTTTATGTATCTATTTCCATTCTCGCTGATCGACGATCATTCGGTCATCATCTTTTAGTGAACCGGTTTTTAAAAGTTCCAGACGATCAATTCTTACTGTGCATATATCTTTAAAAAATCTTTTGAAGTTCTCTTCCAGAGATCGAGTATCTAATACCACCTCTTTCAGTTCCAGTTTCACGGTTAAAATATCCTCATGTGAAGACCTACTGACATGGAGCTCGAATTTGACGTTATCGAATTTTTCCTTAATTTTATTAAGCTGACTTGGCGCGATGAAGAGCCCCCTGACTTTAACCGCATCGCCCACACGTCCGGCAATGCCGTCCAAACGATATGATGTTCTTCCGCATGCGCAGGGTGATGCTATTAACCTGGAAAGATCACCGGTCCCAAATCGGAAGAGGAAGAAGACATTGTTAAAACGGGTCACGACAACTTCACCCAGCATCCCGGGCGGCACCTTTTTCCCTGTGGCAGGATCAACAATCTCCACGAGGACTTCTTCGCAGATATGCCACCCTTTCTTTTCTTTGCATTCAAAAGATACATCCCCCACTTCCGTTGCCCCGTACATCTGGTATGTATCGATAGCATATTCCCGCTCGAATTTTTCTCTCAGTGACGGCGCGAGAGGTTCAGCGGCAAAGCAGGCGCGCCTCACCTTGAAACCTTTCTTAAAATCATAACCCATTTCTTCGGCCTTGCTTATAATGGCCATTAGAAAACTGGGAGTTCCTGTATAGGCTGTTACCATGAGGTCGCGAATCAATTGTACCTGAAGCTGTGAACTTGAAGTTCCCGAAGGTATGACAGTGGCGCCGACACTTCTCAATCCGCCGTGGAACGTCAATCCGGCGGCAACCATGTGATAGGAAAAAGCGTTGAGAACTACATCCCCCTTGCCGATG
>DASPQI010000331.1:0-2733 GCA_035625045.1 Syntrophales bacterium
TACGACGTTCCTCTAACTGTGTTAATGCTATTTGTGCAGATACTGGAACGCTGGATTCGGTCTGCTCACGAAGCACTGATTGGTGAAACCATATTTTTTGATGATGCTAAGTGCCTTATTTGCTTCTGCTATGCTTCCAAAGTCATTTAGCCACGTATTATCTTCTACAATCTTATAGTGACAATTAACTTCTTTTATCTGTGCAGTCGCAGGATTGAACCGGATGCAGTCTTCCCCGCTCATCGTACCGATAGGTGCATTCGTACCGGCAAGTAGATAGCTGAAGGAGGGTTGCGGACGTCCGACGTAGCAGGAACTGTTCATTTTATAAAATTTCATGATCATTAATGCTCGGTCCGCCGCCAGCTTATTGGTTCCAAAATCGAACATCCATATAGTACCGTCTACGATTTTCCAGCTGTTTTGAATTTGCTTTACCATCATTGTGACAGGATTAAAGGAGACACAATCCTCAGCTGTGGGTAGTTGAGCGACTGGGAAACTGCTGGATGCGATCGTAACTTGGTACGAGCCTTTATTGTCACCGTAACTCTTCGTTGCATCGCGGCTTCTTCCGCCATCGTGAGCCTTGGCATAGACATCGACATCTTCATTTATGGCGAGTCCAAATTCATTTATACCGTGCTGAACTGCCCAAAAATAATAGAGTTGTGTTCCAATATACGGAGAGCCGGTCTTTTTAACGACTTTAATCCAAACGCCGCCTTGGTCGTAATTCGGCGATTGTGTCTTACCAAAGTAATTTATTGCTGTTTGGTAAGCTAAACAAGGATTATTCTGCTGATATGCTATTTTCATCGCAAATTCGAAGGTTTCAAAAAATATCTCTGTTTCTGCAGTTTTCATCATCACACCCATTGAAGAATCATCAGAACTTTGAAAACCTAAAAAACTTCCCGTAAACCCCGCCACAGCGGTATCCTTGCACTCACCAAACTTACATCCAAAATCTACTTTACCACTTGCGTTAATTTTTAATACCGAACTCTGCTGGACTGATCCGATAAACGTCCACTTATTATTGTTGCCCTTTACTTCTACTCCCCAACTGTCAGTTTCGTATACCGCCAAACATACACCCAGACACAAAACGAAAAATATGATCTTTTTCATTTCTGTGTTCTCCTTTTAAAATGAACCTCCCCGCAGTTGATATAATCGGGCGACAAACTACATGGAGACGTATATTGCTATTTTTGCGACTGCTTTTGTCTCTGTAATCAGTTCGTTCATTGATCCAACCTCTATCACTTAACAGGTTCAGTGTGCCAATCATCGGCAGAACTTCCTCTTCTCGGCTGCCAGACCAGGATCTCCCAGAGCTCATCAATGTTCGTAAAGGACAGCCTTCCCTGCGCGCCTACCTTCTCGACCGCACCCACGATCATGCGGGGGTTGTCCTTATCATATCTATAGAGGCGGACGATGTAGGAGTGGTGCATATCTATGCTCCTTTGGTCTTTCGCAGGCGCACTCTACCATAGGGAAGGTTACAGATTGGATACTTTTGGAGCTTTTTCATATTCCACACCTTATCTCTTTGGAATCTTTCAATGTTTCTTGGGAGCCTTTAATGACCTATCATCAAAAAGCTATACTCTATAATCGGCCAGCCTTCTGCATTCCGGCTATCCTGGTCTGTAAGATCCATGGCTTTCCGTTCTGCTCGCGCGAAGGGGTTTTTTTTTATGCCCTTACCCCTAACGCTAAAGCCGTAACTGTGTCCTGTGTTCCAGTCCCTATAAAATAGGGCAATTCCGAAATATATCATCGCTCAGTCTTGTTCAAATTGATAAAAGGGAAAAACTTAGGGACTCTCCGTCTGTAATCGCGATAGAGTTCTCCATATGTGCTCACGAGGTCATGCTCCTCAAATCGTACCCCCACAAAAATGTAAGCGACGCTTGCTCCAGCAAAGATCAGATGACCTCCTTTTTCACTTACTCAATGTATTCCCAAACCGTATCAAAGTTACTGACATTAGTTAATGCCTCTATGTATATTCAATGAGGGTTTCCACAGAAGCTGTTAATCGCATGCTGCTCGCCGAAGGATTCTCAGCGAAAGAAGGCAGTTCCGCTTCTGATTTTGCTATCTCACAACCCCTGTTCTCTCAACCATGCAAAATTCTTTCGGCGACCTTCCGCCAACCGGCCTCCAGCATCATGTCATGGGCCATGTTCGGAAAGAATTCGGCTCGGGTGTTATAGGCTTGCGCCGTGGCCTCAATTTCACGGCAGGCGAACAACGCATCATTCGCCGCACCCAAAATAAGCATCGATACAAGATAAACTTTGCGTGGATGTGGCAAATTATAGAAAGTACCATCCAGTCCTACTTTATATGATTCGTTCCGAAGCCGCGTGAAGTGCCGGTGCAGTGTCTCGGGCGGAATATCGGCCGAGAATAGGGCCTCGCGGGCGAGGCTTGGCGTTTCAATCAGGGCAAACATATTTCGTGTAATATGAAGTTTCAGCGCCTGCCAGGGGTGACGCATTCCTGTCCGGACCAGCATTTTCATGAATCCGAATACGGGCACTGTTGCCAGCAATATGGCTCCCGGGGCAGTATATCTTTACAAATATTTCTGGATTACATAGCCGCCCATGGAATGACCGATGAGCACAGGCAGCGAAGTAAGCTTGCAGGCTGCTTCCTTCACATCAGCAATATAATCAGTTACACGAAACGATTGAATGTGCTCATAGCCAT
>DASPQI010000332.1:0-7522 GCA_035625045.1 Syntrophales bacterium
CTAATGTGATTTCGAAAGGTCAACGCTGGTCTGCAGTCACTGCACCCTGTTGTTATGGTGCAATGCTCATATTCTGTCAGAAAATCATCAATAATAGGACATAAGTCACTTCCCCTTTCTTCTGCACATCGTGTCCAACATTGTCAAGTCTCATTTTCTGTGGCGCCTGGGTTGTGAGGCTCCTTGATGGATATAATGGGTGTTGCAGATGATGACGGTGGCCGAAACAAATGTCCTGTTATCATGCCTTTTGTGGTGCCAAAGGCGGCTACTGCCCAAGCGGATAGTAAGCCTATATAGTATAAGATACTGGCCCATTGAAACAGGGGAAGGCCGGTACGATGTGCCAATTGTGCAATGCCTGTGACACAAGTACCCACTGGGAAGGTAAATGCCCAATAGGTCAGAGCAAATCTCATTTGTCTGCGACTGGCCCGAAGGGTTAAAAGAATTGCAAAACAGGTCCAGAGGAGCACAAACCCAAAAATAGGCACACTGTATAGCACCGCAAATAATTCAAATCCATGAGCAATGTGAGCAGGGACCGCCCCCTTTGCAACGTTACCAAGTATTCCTGCAACGGTCATGGATTGCCCCAAAGGGCCTAAAACAATCCATAGGGTGGGCACTCGAGAGGTACCGGATGTGCCATGATGTGCCAACCGACTCCAGATCATTGATATAATAATTAGTGCAGCCACAAGACTTAAGCCAAACATAGAAAAGCAAAGGTAAAACATAGTCTCTCTTAGCACGCCCTCGGGGGTGTAGGGAACAAGCATGGCACCGATTGCTGCGGATACCATAGGAGGAACAACTGGCATAAGCCATCCCCCAAAGGCGGAGTCCGGACGCACCTTAAATATGGTAAACAAGCGATAAGGAATAATAATAGAAGAGCCAAGGCCGGTCATGGTGCCAATAAACCAGAGAGCCCAGGTAAGCTTAAGGGCAAGCTCCTGGCCGATAAGATTATAACCCAGCAAAAGAGTCCCCCCTGCAACGGTGAGCATGGCCATAGGAGGTGCCCCATAAAATTGTGCCATCATGGGGTCTCGGAAATGCCTTTTCCAGGCATTTTGTCGCTTGAATAAGAAGGTGAATGTGGCGAGAACAAGACCGATCAACATAAAGGAAGCAAGGCACCAGATAATTAGGGCAAAACCGTAAAGTTTGTCTGAAAACACAGGTAACGATGCGGCTGCATTGGCAATAATTCCTGTGCCCATCACCGAGGCAAACCAGTTGGGGCCTAATTCATAGTCATTGGTTGCTCCTGTGACTGAGTAAAAAAAACGTTTCCACCAAAACCCTTTGACGTTTGAGTTTTTTAGATCGTTGTCCATATCTTTTATCCTATGTGTAGCGCTTCCTTATCCACTATGATCAATTATGAGTTAACAGCCATGCCTTATGCCTTGTAGTCATTATGGCAGGCGGTGTTGGCAATAAATCAGAATTGATCCTCGCACAACACAGTTCATTGCTACTTAACCCCATTCTATCTCGTTAAATTCTTTATCGGTTTGTCGAATTTCTCAAAAACTGAATACCGACCCTGTAAGTTTCGTTATCTCTGTCGTCCTTTTCCTGCCATCTCACAATCCCGGTCCTGTTCTCTTTGCCGTGGCTGAATGTCACTTTACGCCCCTTTTCCAGAGGCCTGTCGATTCGAACGCACATTCCTTCATCGCTGATATTTTCGACGGTCGCACTCAGGAGTGCTTTCTCTGATTCCCCGCTGTTCACGCTGAGAACACAATCGAGAGGCTTCGCGAATCGCGCTCGTTCGAACCCCCGCCTCTCTCTCTTGAAACCCTCAGCTTCTTTTTCATCTCCGAATACTTGCTCATAGGCGAGAGGGTCTTGTTTCTTCAAGCATTCGGGGCATATGCCATGAGTGAATGAGGCGTCTGAATGATCCTGAATATATGTCTCCACTTTTTCCCAATAGCCACTGTCATCGCGTATCTTTTTACACCAGGCGCACATGGGAATGAGCCCTCTTAACATCTTTATCTTGGCGAGGGCGTCCTGAAGCTCGTGAATAAGCTTCTCACGCTCCTGCTCGGCCATCTTGCGTTCGGTAATATCCCTGTCAAAGGCAAGAACATATTTATACCCTCCAAGTTCAAGTAATCCAGCGTTGATCTCGACCGGGAAAATAGTGCCATCCTTTTTACGATGGCTAACTTCTGCCTTGATCCACTCACCTTTCAACATACGCTGAATTCGCACGGGAGCCTCTTGAGCAGCATCTTGGGTATCAAGATCTATTATGTTGAGGGCTAAAAGCTCATCAACTGTATATCCATGCATTTCTGCTGCCACCCGATTCGCAGCCACAATTTGGCCAGCTTTTTCTCCCTCAGCGTCCAGAATGAAAATCGCATCTCCCGCACATTCGAACAGCATCCGATAGCGATTCTCACTCTCCAGCAACGCCTCTTCCAGAGCCCTCGTCATCCCGAAGTATTGACTTTCCTCTTCCTTTACCGATTTATAAAAATCGCATTCTGCACAGTCTTTATACTCCCGGGCAAAGGTACCCTGAATCCTTACAGCGCACATAGTGCCCGCCACTACCCAACATACCCTCCCCGCATTTTTCCCGCCGTGAACTCCATCAAGCCTTTTATAGATTGCCGCGGGACATACACCGAGCTCCTTAGCGTTCTTCCCGCCGAGTTCTCTTCCACACCCTTTAACTTCCCAGCAGTTCTTATTTTTTTTCTTCATACTCATCCATCAAAGTTGAGCATAATATTTGCCAGTTTATCGGGATTGCCTCTTAATTACCTTGTACCACAAAAAATATACTTGTCAAATTGTAACTTTAGGTCGATCTTTTCGATTTTAAATTGAGCCAAAAAAAGAGACTTATCCTATCGATTTCCATATGAAACATTCAGTTATGAGAACTTAAATCAGAGGCGCGGAGTACAGGACGTACATCACCGTGAATGTTGCGCGTCGAAGCCGACACTTCCCCTGCCCGTGGGTGGCAAGTTTGCATCGGAATGGGTGGCAGGAATGCTCCAGAATATGCAAAAGGCCCTATTTTGGGCGGGTGCATGGTATCCGGTAAAGAAGGTCGCAAAAGGGCTTCCCTGGAATACATATGTTCGAGCGGGCGCTCAATGAAAACTTTGGTAAGTTACAAGAAATCTTCGACAGGTGTGGCTTTAAAAAAGACCGGGAGTTAAGTGAGTGAGCTCACGGGAAAAAACGCACTGTGCAGTCCTCGGCTTGATATGGCCTTTCCTTTGAGCCTCTTGAAATGGATTTTACGAAGCCGTTTTCACCCTCTTATGTTCAAGTTTCAGCACAAGCCGCATGTCGAGGGCATCCGCAACCTTCTTGATCGTCTCCAGTGTGGCCTTACTGAACGCCCCGCGTTCGAGTCTGGAGACCACGCTTTGCTTTGTTCCAAGTCTCCGGGCAAGCTCGGCCTGTGATATGCCGGACTTCTCCCTTGCCTTAATCATGGCCTTCAACACCTGAAACTCCGGGTCAAGGTCATCCCATGCCTTCTTGAAACCCGGGTCTTTCATCTGCTCTGCGATATACTCTTTTAGTGTCCTTCCTCTCATGGCTTACCTCCGTAACGCTCTATAAAATCCTTCATCCTCTTTTCAGCGACATCGATCTCCCTTTCATGCGTCTTGTCCGTCTTCTTCAAAAAGCCGTGCAATAGAACAAACCGCCTGCCGGTGAAGGTGAAGTAAAAGACCCGGACGTGTCCAAGATGGTCCTTTACCCTCAACTCCCTGAGCTTACCCTTGATCTGCTTGGTGTAGGGCTCCTTCAGGAGAACGCCTTGTTCAGATAAGAGATCGATGAGCTTCACAACCTTTGCCCTGGTTCCGGGCGGAAGATCATCCAGGAACTCAGTCACCGGCTCTCTGCCGCGTCCGTCTTTGTAAAACTCAACCACCCAGACCATAAAGTCATTATAGCATATAAGTGATTATGACCTAAAGCCCAAACGTGAACGCGCTTAGGTTCGGGATAATGGAGCCCTGAAATGCAAGCATGTAATGTTGAGCATCGCATAAGCTGCGGATGCACAATGGCTAAGCAATCTTAATGAGAGGGAAATCGACTACGATATGTTGAGGTGGCGGTGCCTGTTCTGTGTACCTCAAGTGATATACCCTTCCTTCGGCACTATTTGACATAGCTTATATTGGTACTTTCCTCTGAAAGTGGACTCATCGTCCACTTTCAAAGCCATTGGCACACCTTGAAGTAATTAAACTTCTTCATTGACTATCTTCTTAATATATGGTATGTTATAACTAACATGGTAGCCGAATATGTTTATCATGAGAAAAGATATTTTGCTGACGGCTCTTTTGAGGAAATCAAGATATGGAGAGTTCCTCAAAGCAAGGATAAGCCGCACGGTCTAAAGTATTCGTTTGCATATATTGTAGGTGGTGAGAGAGTTGTTGGTTATGATAATAGTGAGGGCAAGGGAGACCACAGGCATTTCAGGGGAAAAGAATATTCCTATAAGTTTCAAGGCCTGGATAAGCTTTGGAGAAATTTTAATAATGACATAGATAGATTTAAGGAGGAAAGCCAATGAAGGTCAGAAATATAAGGATATCAATAAAGTCCAAGGAGGAGCTTTTTAATGAAGTGAAAGAAGTATGGAAAAAGCTCGAAAAAGGAGAAAAAGTTAAAAAACACGAGGGCATTTCTTTTGAGAGCCTTGAAGCTATGCGAAAGGTGCTCACGGAAGAACGTTTAAGAATATTGAAAACGATCAAGAAAGAACATCCTGGATCAATATATGCATTGGCGAAGATGCTGAAGCGAGATATAAAGAATACATTTGATGATGTGCAGTTCCTATCGCAGGCGGGCCTCATAGACTTGGAAAAAACAAAGGATGGAAGAGAGAAGACAACTCCACGGGTAAATTACGACAAGATCACGTTAGAGATACCCGTTTAGAATAGACAAAGTGGTGCTCATCTGTTTTATAGAGCAAGTATGAAAGACTAATTTAAAGACTAATTTATGGGAAGATATTGCCATGCACGCAATTCCTGAATTTATACCGGTAACTATCGATAAGAGCCATATAATCACCATAGGGGAAAGACTTTATGCAGAAAGCATCGAATTTGTGAGAGAACTTGTTAATAATGCATATGATGCTGATACAACCGTGGTTGAGATAACGGTCACAGAAGATACGATAGAGGTAAGGGACAACGGAAGCGGCATGGATATAGAAGGGCTCAAACAATATTTTAATATAGGTTCACAGCAAAAGCTCTACGTTCCGAAATCTCCGGTATACGGCAGGGACAGAATAGGGCAGTTTGGTATTGGCAAGTTTGCAAGTCTATCGGCCTGCAGACGTTTTGAGGTCATTACAAAGAAAGATGACTTTGTGGGGAGGGTCATCTTTGATAAAGACCAGTGGGAAAAGACGGGAGCAATATGGCAGCTGCCCTTTGAGAAGCTTCCTGCCGATTTCAGAAAGCAAAACGGCACAACAGTGCTTTTAGTAGGGTTAGAGAGAAAGTTTGAGCCAAAGGACGTAGAGGCAAAAATAATCGAAGGCACGCCCATCAAGGCTCCCCATTTCAAAGTGAGGATCAATAACCATACGGTAACTCCTCGAAGCCTCTCAGGCCATATGATCCCATTACTCGATGGGACTTCCTTCGGCTTGGTGAGCGGTGAGATAGTAATTCTTCCAGAGACGGCCTCCTCTGCCACAGATCTCGGTATCGAGGTAAAAGTCAAACAGGTAACTGTCAGGAGAGAGCTCTTTGGGATGGAAACATGGGGAAAGTCAATGGCGAGGATAAGAGGCGAGGTTAATGCCGATTTTCTTCCCATAACAAGCGATAGAACAGGCTTTATTAAGGATTCTGATGAATATAGAGAGTTCTGTAAGGTTATGGAAAAGGTGATGGAAAGCGTGAAGGCATCCCTTCAGAGATTGACTATGAAGAGGGAAAGCAAAAAGGTGAGCCGTGCTTTGAAAGATGCCCTTCAAAGGATATATAAGTCTCTGGCTGCAAACCCTGATCTATCGCCCTTCGGTGCGCTTCCCATGGGTAGCGAGACAGGTGGCATCGGTAATGCCTCAGAAGTTTCGGAGAAAAAGGAGGGGCTTAAGGAGGAAAATGTCACCGTAGAAGGAAAACCCAAAATAGCTGAGAAAAAGAGGAAGAAGAAGCCTAAGGTAAAAAGGCTTACGCCCAATGCCATCATAAAGAGAATAAAGTTTGGGGAAACAGGTGTGTCATGTGTTGTTGACAGCTTTGGAGAGGATGGTCCTGAGGTTTTCTCCGAAGAAACGACTATTTATATAAACCGAGACCATCCTCTTTATAAGAGAGAGTCTGCAAAAATTGATACCCACACTCTGAATTTGGCAAGACTTATCACACAAGAAATTTCCCTTATGAAAGATCCGAAAAACCCCCGGCAGGCATTTGAAAGACAGAGCAAACTCCTTAAGGACGCTTTCATTTAAATACATGGGAGGGCCGCGCTCTAACTGAGTTTTATCCTAGTTGTTGACGATTCGTTGGCTTGTACGCTTCGAACTGAAGCACGCACCGAGGCCTGCATCAAGTAACATAGCAACCTGCATAATCCTCAAGGGCCTCAAAGTTATTCAAAAATCAGCATCAGACCACCGATGTTTATCAAAACTGCCAGAAAACCTCGAACTTTTAAGCTCGGGGATGAATGACTGCCCAGAGAGAGGTTCATTTCAAGTATAACTCTGAAAAATATACCGATGCCACATACTTCATCTGGATTTGCAGACGGGCCTTTGCTTACACTCTCGCCAGCTCACAACAAGTAGCCGAGCTTGATCAATAGTCACTTCCTCAAGCATTCAGTACGATGGGGTGGTATCGTCATGCGGTTTTTGGTGTCAAAATTGATCGGGCGCATTCTCAACATCCTGAACTGAATATCCGATCGCTCTATAACCCTTAAGCCTTTTCTGATACATTCGTATCAGCATGGGGACTTCAACATCCACATAGTCGTAAATTCTGACGACCTTCTTGTTGTCATGGAGGCGGTGGAGACGACCGGCGTATTGTTGAAGGGTTCCACGCCATGAAATCGGCATGGCCAGAAACAGAGTATCCAGACGAGCATCATCAAATCCTTCGCCAATATATCTGCCTGTAGCGATGAGCACTCTCTCTTCTCCATCAGGGATAGAAGCAATCTGTTCAGTCAATTCATTACGCTGCTTTTTCCCCGTTCCGCCTTTAAGTACAATTGCGTTCTTGGCAAAACCTTTTAGCCGTTCGGCAAACTCATCTACGTGTTCTGTTCGCTCGGTAAGAAGAAGCGGAGAGCAACCCTCTTCAAGGGCGCTGAGAAGGTCATTAAATACGAGGTCGTTTCGTTGTTTATCTCTCATCATAGCCGCATAGGCCGACTGTATGCCCTCCTCGGCTCCTTCTTGTATCCTGAAACTTGTATGCCGTGGGATAACCACATGTTCAAAAGGTCTTTCTCG
>DASPQI010000333.1:0-2779 GCA_035625045.1 Syntrophales bacterium
ATATTCGTCTGGTGTGATAACCCTATCCCTCATGTTGTGTTCCTTTGGTAACTTGACCTTGCCTAGGGAAGTATCATCAATCTTGCCTTCTTCAAGAGAATAATTGAGGATACGTCTTAGACAAGATATTTCACGATTAAGAGTGGCCGTAGAAGGCGGTTTTTTGAGAAGGGAATGTTCTCCTCCCCTTTTCGTCCGGTATGCTTCTACCAGGCCGGGCGTAATTTCATCGGCATATCGGGATCCGAAAAACATACGTAGATGTTTGATAGAATACTCATCACGTTCGTGTGACCGTCGGGCTTTGATATTCGGCTGATCTAGGTACCAGTCGGCGAGGTCGCTGAATTTTTGCTTTTTGGCGCGCCTGATATAGCGGTTTTCCGTGCGAAGCGAAAGAACCTCACGAAGTCTATGCTCCGCGGCGCCGCGGCTAGGACCGATTCGCTCCCGTCGGCGATTCCCCTTGAGATAATACTCGATCCAATAAACCTTTGCTCCAGCCTTTCCGATGCCGAAACCGCAAGTACAGTATTGTCTGGGAACAAGCGATACGGACGTACTGGTTCCACCCAGACTCGCTCTTTTTTCTTTCTCGCCGTGTCTCTTCCCGCATTTCGGACACTCAATCAGTATTGCCATAGTGAACCCTTCTCAGGAACCAGATGATCTCCTGCTATTTATGAACTTTAAAACTGCCTCGTGACTGACTTTCTCTTCACGCATTGCCTTTATGACAACAAGATCCAATTCAGACAGCGTATCGCGCAATATATTCCGTTGCGCAATCAGCTGTCTTGCTTCACTGTATGTCAAATCTTTATTCACTTCCTTAAAGTCCACATCCTTTTCTGCAAATAACGCTGCAATATCCTTCCGTGAAACAGCACCCCAGTTTCGTATCTTATCAAAAAGCTTTTTTGTCACTTCTTTTTGGGCGATGGAAAACACACATTTTGATTTCAGAATATTAAAAATAAGGGCCGGAAAAGACACTGCCAGATTAATCAGATCCCTTTCCTTCTTCCCCCTGATCAAGAAAATGTTGTCCCGGTCATCCTTGAAAGCCAACGCGAATATCCATGGCAAACTGATTTTCCTGTAAATTTTACTGAGCATTTCTGCAGGCGCGACAAGGCAAATCAAATCTATCTTCGAACTGAAATCGGCAACAAGGTACAGAGGATCAAGGAGGGATTTGAATATCTCTCCTTCCTGCGCAAACATCTTTATAAGGCCACTGCTGCTTTTGAAAGGATACTGGGCCCTGCCGGAGATATATTCCGGATCCAGGCATATTGTCTCTCCCATTTTGATCAGGACTTCTTTGGAAAGACTTGCCTGCCCCTTTTCATATTTCTGCAGCGACGGTTGGGCTATTCCAGCTGCAGAAGAAACCTCGACCTGAGTCCGGCCCATCGATTCCCTAACAAATCTAAATAGTTCGTTTAAAGCTAAATTATACATATAAATGATTAGATTCTCCTTGACATATTCATATTAATGTATATTATAATTAAATATATATTATATTTATAGATTAATTGTTATATATCTATCATATATAATTAAGATTAGTCAAATAAAAAATGTCAGACATAAATCAACCAAATAACAAAAGGGAGATAAGAAAAGATGGAGACAAAGGAAGAACGCAGCAATATGAATATCCAGCTGTTTACGGTACCAGAATCGGCTAAAGTATTCAGGGTGAAGGAGGTTACGATGTGGAAATGGATCGCACAAGGCCGACTGCAAGTTGTGCGTCTGGGACGACGTGTTCTTCTAGAGCGTGAGGTTTTGGAACAATTTGTAGCAAGGTCACGCTGCCCGGGGAAAGAGGTTTAAAATGCAAAAATATACTAAGAAACATGCCCCGGGGCAACCTGCCACGGAAGACACCCAGGGCACTATGCGACTCGGAGAAAACTCCGAGAAACATATAAAGAATAAGTCAGACCCGGGAAAAAATCAAGCGATCAGTTACGGACAGACAATTGATATTATACGCGCCATGTCGGGACAGCAAAGTGTCATCACCTGCCAGAGGGTCTTTTTGGAGTTGGTGGGGGGTGATTTTCCGGCGGCGGTATTACTGTCGCAGCTCGTCTTCTGGACGGGAAAACAAGCAGATCCTGCTGGATGGATCTACAAAACATACTCAGACATCCAAAAAGAGATAGGATTGAGTAAATGTCAAGCCATGCGGGCAAAAAGCAAGCTTGAAAGCATGGAGCTACTCAATACTAAAGTAAAAAAAGCCCTCGGCAATCCTACCGTCCATTACAGAGTCAATACAGATAAGTTGTTAGAATCACTGGTTAGTGAGGTTTCCTCACTAACGGAAGTTAGGAAACCTCACTTTCGAAAGTTAGGAAAGCTGACTAACGAAAGTGAAGAAACCAGACTAACCATAACAGACATAACAACAGATACCACACAGACAACGACAACAGACGGCTCGTTGTCATTGTCCAACTCTTCTGAAGGGAAGAAATTCTTCCCGCCTCTTAAAGGCTGTAAGGCGGAAAAAATAATCGATAATGTCATTTCTCTGGAGTATGCGGGAGGGGCAAGGAATGCGAGAGGCCTCAGACGACGTCTAAGGGAATTGATCAATCATGGGAAGCTTGAAATCCCCGAGGGGTGGGATGATCTGCAGGAGAGAAAGAAGGCCGCGGTTGAAAGAAAGACTGCAAACGAGGCGTCCAGGGGGCGGGAGACGGATGCAGAAGAAACAGCAAAAAAGGCGGTGGTAGATTTTGGTTTATTGCCGGCC
>DASPQI010000334.1:0-2670 GCA_035625045.1 Syntrophales bacterium
TGAGCGGTCAACAGTGTCAGCCACAACACCCGCCATAACAGCACCGACAAATCCTAATCCCATGACAACAACGATTTCATGGCCCATTGACTTACGTTCGTTGACGAGATTTTGCAATCTTTCAAATTCCAACTCATAGTCGCGCTGCTGGGGAAGGGTGAATGATTCACCGTTTGGCGATACGGAAACTAGCTGATCCTTCATGTTCATCATGAGTCCTTTCATTTTCGTATTGAGATATTTCTACCTATCTATCCTCAAGAGTGACATCTTATTGCGGGAATAATATATTTTATCAAGACCTCTTTCATGTTTTTGGGATCCCGTACTTTTCCATTAAGTCATAAAGGGTAGGGCGGCTTACTTCAAGTTCAATAGCAGCTTTAGTCACATTTCCATGATTACGAGCCAGGGCTTTAAGAATCAATTCCTTTTCCAATGATTCACGGGCTTCTTTAAGCCCCATACTTTCGTACTTCTGGCGGGGTAACTCCATCTCCAAATCTTGTGGGGTAATATTCCTGCTATCAGCCATAATAATAGCTCGCTTAATGCGATTCTCCAATTCCCGGACATTTCCCGGCCAGGTATACTTCGCAATGGCATCAATAGCTTGGCTTGTAAATCCGTTGATTTTTTTTCTGTTTTCATAAGCATAGCGTTGCAGAAAAGCTTTCGCCAGTAGGATAATATCGCTTTCTCTCTCTCGAAGAGGGGGAACCGATATCATAATAACACCTAAACGAAAGTAAAGATCGTCACGAAAATGTCCATCCTTCATGGCATCTTTAAGATCACGGTTGGTTGCCGCAATAACACGGGTATCCACCTCGATCTGTTCTCTTCCGCCAACGCGTTCAATAACCCTTTCCTGAAGGAAACGGAGAATCTTTACTTGAAGGTTTAAGGGTAAATCACCTATCTCATCTAAAAGCAGAGTTCCTCCCTCGGCCATCTCAATGCGTCCTTTGCGCTGGATATGTGCACCGGTAAAGGCGCCCTTTTCATGGCCGAAGAGTTCACTTTCCAGGAGATTTTCAGGAATAGCACCACAATTGATTACAATGAAAGGCTTTGATTGACGGATACTCTGTCGGTGAATGGCTTGTGCAACTAGTTCCTTGCCGGTACCGCTTTCTCCCATGATTAAAACAGGAGCATCTGTGGTAGATACTTTACGGATGACTGCAAAAATATCCTGCATTTTCTGGCAAGCTCCCAGTATGCCTTCAAAAGAATCCCCAGTTAATCGTTTCTGCAATGCTTGTTGTTCCAGTTCAAGCTGTGAGATATGAAAAGCACGGCGAAGGACAACCTTGAGTTCGTCCACATGTATTGGTTTATAAAAGAAGTCATATGCCCCTTGACCTATTGCCTGAAGGGCATTTTCTTTTTCTCCTCGGCCTGTAATGATAATAATTTTGGTTGTGCTATTTTCATTTAGAATGTCGGTAAGAGTATTAAACCCTTCCTCAACACCGGCTGGATTAGGCGGTAAGCCGAGATCAAGGGTGATAACGAGAGGCTTCTCTCTCTTGAAAACACTCACTGCACTTTCTCTATCACCGGCAATGATAATATTATAATCCTGCGCCAACGCCCACTTCATCTGTGTGCGAAGCTCTTCATCATCTTCAATAATCAAAAGTTTTGGTTTCTTCATGTCAATGTAAAAGGTTGATGGATAAGTTATCAGAAAATAAATGTCAATTAAATTTTCCTATTTATGTTCTTTTATCATGAGTACATAAATCTTGACAATAATTAATAGGCAAAAACTGACCAATACTTAACATTTTGTTTCCTCCTAACACTTAATACTTTTTTCACGTACTCAAATAGTCTTGTTGCAAAAAAACGTATCCCGATTTTTTTTCGTTCTAAACACAATGGAGTGGAGAATATTTGCTTTCTTGAAAGTGCCATCAGTATTCTGAAATATGAAACGTTATTTTGATATATGTTCAAATTTTTACTAGACTGAAGGGAAAATCATCCATGTAAAATTTACAGCGTCAAGGTATATATTTCCGCATGTCAATACATTTGACTGTATGATAATCCATTCAATCTTCAGATTTAGCCACAAATTATTTAGTGCTGTATATAATAATATTAGTTATAATATCAATATCTTATATATTTTTAAAATCCTTCTTGGCACACCTCTTGCTATCTCACCAGATACCATAAATATTAGCTCAGTTTTGGAAAACGTAACCAATTAATCTTTTTGTTTTTGGCGATAAGTAGACATTCGAAAGAAGTCAGAGCTTGTCAAAAAGCATAAAGGTTAAACTCACAGATTCAGTTGCACCATTAATGAATGGCATTGCCTGCGATTAAAATTGGTAAATATCTAGATTAGTGACCACTGTCACAGAATTATTTTGTTCACATGTCGATAATACCACCAAAAGACATAAGGAGTTTTGCTAAAAGTCACGCCTTTAAGTACCCGCATTTAGCAAAGGAGGTATTTTCGATGAGATTATTTTCATTAATCAAAAATAAAATGACCGCTACTACAACCGCTAAGATAATGAGTAGAATATCGATATTCGTCTTGCTATTATTATTAATTTTTGTTCCATCACCCGCAATATCGGCAAACCATTACATCAGGGCAGGAGCAACTGGCTCAAATAATGGCAGCAGTTGGGCTAACGC
>DASPQI010000335.1:0-5858 GCA_035625045.1 Syntrophales bacterium
CAATGTTGCTGCTTGCCGTATACCTGCCGATCGCTGTCTATAAGAATGTCCCGCTTGTGGAGAAGCAGAAACGAAATCTGGTTCTGGGAATTTCTGCTCTGATCATATTATTGGGATTCTTGATGGAAGGCGCCGGAGGGATCATCAGCAAGGGCGTGACCATGGGACTTATGGGGAGGTAGGAGCTATGGAAAATACTCAGATGAATAAATATGCCGCCGGGTTTGGTATTTCTTTGGTCGTAACGAGTTTTTTAAATGCCGTTATCCTGATCATCAAGGAAAAAAATGACGCTGTCATGAGCGCCATGAAAGCGGCACTGGGGCATCACTGGACAACGCATGGCGTTATTGTCATCATTGTATTTTTTGTTCTCGGATTTATTTTTTCGGGGATGAAGCTTGAAGAAAAATTTGATGACCGGCAAATGCTGAAGTACATTGCCTGGGCCGTTATTATCAGCGTATTTATTATAGCAGGTTTTTTCCTGCCCAATTTGAAGTTGGCGGGAGTAATGAAATATTAAACAAATCTCGATTTATCAAATATTGAGAATCAACCAAAGCGGCCGTGCAAAAAGGTGCAGTTAAAATCATCAGAAGGGATTGCTGAAATGGAATTAGTATCTGTCGTCAAAGGCAGACGGAGCATCAGGAAATTCAAACCTAACGGAATTTCCCGGGAGGTTATACGTGAAATTCTGGAGACGGCACGCTGGGCGCCATCCTGGGGCAATACGCAGCCGTGGGAATTGTATGTACTGACAGGAAAAATCCTTGATGATTTCAGAAAGGCAAACCATAAGTTGTTTGTCGAAGACCGGCCATTTACCCCTGATGTGCCGATGCCGGAAGTCTGGCCCGCGCACCTGAAAAAGAGGTATGGCGAACTCGGGCAAACAATTCTCACGACATTAAACATCAAGCGAGAAGACAAGGAAACACGTAAGAAATTATATGAAAACATGGCCTTGCTCTTCGGTGCCCCGTGTCTGATTGTCGCTTGTATCCCCAGGGACACTCTTGTTGAATATGCCATGCTCGATGTGGGCCTCATCGTGCAGACCATATGTCTTGTCGCCCATCAGAAGGGGATTGGAACCTGTATCATGGCCGCTTCTGTCGGACATCCGGAGCTGTTGCGCAAAATTTGCTCCATTCCAGAGGATCGGAGGATTGTCATAGGAGTAGCCCTGGGATATCCTGATCAGAACTATCCCATCAACAGTTTTGAAAGGAAAAGGGCCAACATAGACGAATATGTCAAGTGGGCTGATTAGGTAACCGTAATCTCATCCATGGATTTTTTTGAGAAGCCATGCCATGTTTTGCCCGAGGGTCTTCATGGTTTGCATGCCTTCTTCATCTTTCAAAACCTCGCCGGGGTCCCTTCCGATGGCCAGATTCCAGTAACTGGATCCCGGTATGAACATCTGCATGTAATGCAGAAATAGCATCATGGAGTTGAATGCGGGGATCGCACCTGCCCGGCGGACGGCGACAACACCGGCGCCGACCTTGTACTTGAACATATAGTCATTAGCCCGCGCGACAAAACCGCACCGCTCGATAAATGCCCTCATGCCTGATGAGACATCGGAAAAATATGTGGGTGATCCCAGCAAAATCCCCTCGGCCTTCTCCATCTTTGCAATGCAGTCATTAAGTATGTCCTTATCAACCGAGCACCGGCGGTTCTTGTTTTTAAAACACTTGTAGCAGGCAATACATCCCGCTATCGGGTTTCCCGCTAGCTGAATCATTTCCGTCTCTATTCCTTCCTTTATCAGTTGACCGAAAACCGTATTGATAAGAATCGCCGTATTACCGTCCTTGCGGGCGCTTCCGTTCAGGGCTACTACTTTCATTGGGTTCTCCTTTCATCTTTTAGATACATCAATATCATAGATGTTCTTTTTTTAAGCAGGTTTTTCGAAAAACACAAGGGGCAATTAAAAGTATTTCATCTTTTACAGTTGACGAACCATTTCTCTTCTTTTAAACTATTAATAAAAAGAGGGAACAGGTAAGATTGAGAGGGAGAAGACCATGAACCCAAATATAGAGGATAAAGAAGCGATGAAGAGCGGACAAGAACTCAACTTAGAGGTTTCACTGCAGGCGCTCTCTTCAAAACTTCAGACAACCGGTGGCAGAGAGATACCCTTCAGCAGGGCGATTCTTTCGATAAGGAATGCCAGCAATAAGGCAATTGCCGGATTTGTTCCGCATGCCACACTGGCTCAGGAAGGAGGATCGGTTCAGGATATAACCGAGGCCCTCTCCCGGATGAAGACTGTGGAATCGCTCCCGCCTGGAGAGACATTAAAATGGGACATGTACGATCTGCTGCTTGCTGAGCACCCGGGTGTGGCCAGCAAGGTCCACCTCTGGGGCTATAAGGCAATCTTGAACTGGTGGTTCTATCTGAACGCCTGGGTGGAATACCGGTCTTCAGACATAACCGCCCCTGTGAGCACCGTGACATCCCGCTGGAAGTTTAGCTGGAGTCCCGCGAAGCCTCCATTGGAAGATGTCAATCTGTCCATTGAAGTTGTTGGCAATTAAGCTAATGCCAATTCCCGAACCTGTTTGCAATAACCATAAGTCTGTCGTCGCGATTGATAAGCCGAATGATTCAACAATCGTCAAATTTCTGGAACATGCCGAAGGCTGATTTACTTAATCAGCTTGAATCTCAACAGGAAGGATTGAGCAGTGAGGAGGCAAGGCGGCGGCTGGCCAATTACGGGGCTAACTTGCTCAAGCCGCCGAGACAGTCCGATACGGCAACGCTGCTCCTTGCCCAATTTAAAAATCCTATCATCCTCACGCTTATATTTGCCGCCGGATTATCTTTCTTCCTCCAAGACCACGTGGATGCCGTTATTATTCTTTTTATCGTTCTGGTCAGCGGCCTCTTGGGATTCTGGCAGGAACGGGGCGCCGTCGATGCCGTCGAAAAACTCCTGGCCATAGTCCGGATCAAGACGACTGTTCTTCGTGACAAAAATCGTACAGACATATCACTTGAAGATGTTGTCCCGGGAGATGTCGTTATTTTAAATGCCGGAGACGCGATCCCCGCGGACAGCCTGATATTGGAAGCAAAGGATCTCTTTGTGGATGAGGCAACCCTGACGGGTGAAACGTACCCCGTCGAGAAGGAGGCCGGTGCATTGCTGGCGGAAACACCCCTCGGCAAGCGCAGCAACTGCCTTTTTATGGGGACCCATGTAATCAGCGGCGCCGCCACGGCAGTTGTGGTTTTTACCGGAAAGCAGGCGGAATTCGGCAAAATTTCGGAAAGACTGAAGATGAGAACCCAGGAGACTGAATTTGAACACGGCATCCGTCAATTCGGGTATCTATTGCTGGAAGTGACGCTGGCCTTGGTTTTCCTGATTTTTGCGGTCAATGTTTATTTTCACAGGCCTGTTTTGGAATCATTTCTTTTTTCTCTGGCCCTGGCGGTGGGGTTGACTCCTCAATTACTGCCTGCGATCATCAGCATCAATCTGGCTCACGGCGCCAAAAAAATGGCAAAGAATAAGGTCATCGTGAAGCGGCTTGCCGCCATCGAAAATTTCGGGAGCATGGACGTCCTCTGTTCGGACAAGACAGGAACCCTTACCGAAGGGAAAGTGTGCATGCATTCGGCCCTGGATTTGGAGGGCAATCCCAGCGACCGGGTTTTTCTCCATGCCTACCTGAATGCCTTCTTCGAAACAGGCTTCTCCAATCCCATCGATGAAGCGATCCGTTCGTATAAACAACCGGACATCGCCGGATACGAAAAGGCGGACGAGGTCCCTTATGACTTCATCCGGAAGCGGCTCAGCATCCTGTTGGCGAAGGACGGCAGATATTTAATGGTTACCAAGGGTACTCTTCCCAATGTGCTTGCCGTTTGTTCCACGGCGGAGACCCCTTCGGGCAGTAAAGTTGATATTATGTCGGTAAATCAGCAGATCAAGCAGAGATTTGAGACGCTCAGCAGCCAGGGGTTTCGTCTCTTAGGAATCGCTTATCGGGACAGAGGCGCGGATCATTCCATCAATAAGGATCATGAGGCGGATATGACTTTTCTCGGCTTTCTTGTTTTTTTTTATCCGCCGAAAGCGGGGATTGCCAAAACGATTGCTGCCCTCAATAAACTAGGTGTTTCTCTGAAAATTATTTCTGGGGATAACCGCCTTGTCGCCGCCAAGGTGAGCAAGGATGTGGGGATACGTGATGCAAGGATCGTTACCGGAAGTGAACTCCGCGAAATAAGCAATGAGGCCCTTTTACTAAAAGTAAAGGAGACGGACATCTTCGCGGAGGTAGAGCCTAATCGGAAAGAACGCATAATTCTGGCGCTCAGGAAGGCAGGGCATGTCGTGGGATATATGGGGGACGGAATCAATGACGCATCCGCGCTCCACGCGGCGGATGTGGGTATTTCCGTGGACACCGCGGTTGATGTAGCCAAGGAATCCGCGGACATCGTACTCTTGGAAAAAAATCTGGCTGTCTTAATACAGGGTGTGAGGGAAGGAAGAACAACGTTTGCCAACACTTTAAAATATGTCTTTATGGCGACCAGCGCCAATTTTGGGAACATGTTCAGCATGGCCGGCGCATCGCTCTTTCTCTCTTTTCTCCCCCTGCTGCCGAAACAGATACTGCTGACCAACCTGATGACGGATTTTCCGGAAATGACCATTGCGACGGATCATGTGGACAGTGAGATGGTGGATCAACCCAGAAGGTGGAACATTGCCTTTATCCGGAAATTCATGTTCACCTTCGGCCTAGTCAGTTCAGTTTTTGATTATCTCACTTTCGGGGTTCTGTTGCTGATCCTCCATGCCACACCCGACCAGTTCAGGACGGGATGGTTTATGGAGTCTGTAATTTCCGCCTCAATCATCGTGCTGGTTATCCGCAGCAGGAGACCTTTCTTCAGGAGCCGGCCGGGACGGTATCTGTCCATCGCCACAATCGCCGTCGTTGCCGTCACGCTTACCTTTCCCTTTATACCCGTCGGAGAGATCTTCGGGTTTACACGCCTGCCTGTGTCTTTTCTCGTAATGATGGGCCTTATTGTGGCGCTTTATATCTTAACGGCGGAGCTGGCAAAAAAGATATTTTATCAGCGAGTGAATCATTAAAGAGCCCGCGCGGATGATATAAGTTAGCTGTCCTATGCTTTACTTGACAGATACTGTCAAATTAACTCCTGCCTTGAAGACTTCACAAAGTGAGAGGCAAGAGATGCTGTATAAAGTGAGGATAACCGATAGAAAGGGTGATAATGTCTGTCGAGTTTATTTACAAATTAAAAATATCAAATATTCTTATGTAGTCAGAAAAATTAATATGCTGAGGATTCACCCCGACAGACATTGCAACTGTACCGTTTGCCATTGCGTTCCCTTGTCTCAAGTAAGAATATTCTAACTATTAATCTGCTTCAGCTTAGTGAGCATTGTCTTTCTTGTCGTGACTCCTTTTATAACTGCTGCAGCTTTTGAATCATTCAATCCTGTGCTGAGCCAGCTGTAGAAGCGTTCTTATCCTTATTGCAGTGATACTTGAATGTGCCCTCATCTAGGGTTGAAAGAACTTTGATCAATGCCTGAATAGAATCAGCAGTCTGACCGTTGTGGAAATAGAATACTGAAGACACCGGTACCGGATATTAACCATGTCAAAAATTCGGGCTTTCCGGATGGACACTAGTGTGGTGTTACAGTAACGGCTTTACAATGAGCGATTTTTTCTAAAATAGCATCTACTTTCTTCGTCCAGATGAACGGTTTAGGGTTTTCATTATTTATACGGATGAATTCTTCTATGGCAGAAACTAGTTCT
>DASPQI010000336.1:0-11165 GCA_035625045.1 Syntrophales bacterium
CCCAATCATGTCTGCATCATCACGCCGGAACGGCTGGGTCTCTGCGGTGCCTACAACTGGCTGGACGGCAAGGCCGCATACGAAATCAATGAGACGGGACCGAACCAACCTGTCAAAAAAGGCGAAGTGATCGATCCGGTAAAGGGCGTCTTTCAGGGAATCAACGCCTATGTCTATACAAACAGCCATAAAGCCGTGACGGAGTTCTGCTGCTATTCACTCATGGACCGCCCCATGACGAGCTGCGGATGTTTCGAGGCCATCCTGGCCTATCTACCCGAATGCAACGGCATCATGGTCGTTAACCGGGAATACCAAGGCGAGACGCCTGTGGGTATGTCCTTTTCCAGTCTCGCCGGAAATGTGGGCGGCGGCCAGCAGACGCCTGGTTTTATGGGCGTGGGCAAGGTCTTCCTGACTTCGAAGAAGTTCCTGGCGGCTGAAGGTGGTTTCAAGCGTCTCGTCTGGATGCCGAAGGCGCTCAAGGAACTCCTCGCTCCAGATCTGCAAAAACGTTTCACCGAGCAGGGAGCGCCGGATCTTTTGGACAAGATCGCTGATGAGGACATCGGTGTCGATGCGCATACCATCCGGCAATATATGGAAAAGGTCGGTCATCCGGCACTTAACATGGAAGATATGGCTGTATTCTCCATGCCAACCACATCCTCCACCACTACCCCAGCCCCGACTCCAACCGCAACAGCTGACATCGTTTTCACCTCTCCACCGTTCTTCCCTCCCCTCGTGGGAGGGACTGAGGGAGGGGGCAAAACATCAACCGAGGATGCAGCCGTCACGCCACCCGCCGTCAATGTTCTCAATGCCGTCACCTGTTTTCCCGTCCGCTATGAGAAGTGCGAGGTTCCTATCTGGCAGGTTACACTGGGCGCTACGAAGAAAACAGGCGGCACGCGCGGTCACACGTTGACCATCGGCGGTGCCGACTGTATGCCCTTCCATTTATGGGAAGGCAGAATGCCCAACCGTCCAGTTGTTGCGATGGAGGTATTCGATGTGATCGCAGAGAAATATCCCGCCGTCCTCAGAAATATCTATGGCGATCTGCTCTACCGGCCTGCGGAAATGGCGCGGGTTTGTGTAGAAAAGTACGGCGCCGATCTCATCAGCATCCGCCTTGATGGAACCCATCCCGAAAAGGGAAACCGCACGCCGGATGAAGCCGTAAAATTAGTCAAAGAAGTCCTCGCTGCTGTGGACGTACCCCTGATCATCACCGGCCAAAGCCACTACGAAACGAATAACGAAGTCCTGAAGGCCGTAGCGCAAGCCTGCGCCGGGGAGAACCTGCTACTTAACTGGGTAGAGCAGAATAACTACCGCACCATAGCCGGGGCAGCTATAGCCTATGGACACTGCGTCGTCGCCCAAAGCCCTATCGACGTAAACATCGGCAAGCAGATGAACATTCTGCTTACTAATATGGATTTCAACCCTGAACGGATCGTCATGGACCCCATGACGGGCGCGACCGGTTATGGGATCGAGTATACATATTCTGTCATGGAGCGGATTCGCCTTACCGGGCTGGGCGGGGATAAATTACTGGCTGCACCGATGATTGTCTCACCTGGATATGAGTGCGCCAGGATCAAGGAGTACAGGGCACAGGAGGCAGACTTCCCGGCATGGGGGAATCTGGAAAAGCGCGCCGCCCTCTGGGAACTCACGACTGCATTAAGCCTCCTCTATGCCGGTGCCGACCTACTGATTATGTACCACCCCGAAGCAGCAATGGCGCTGAAAAAGACGATCATGGATTTTATACAATAGGTGATTTATGGCCTTGACTGGTTTACAGATTCAAAAACTGCTTCCCAAGACTAATTGCAAAGAGTGCGGATCCAACACCTGCATGGCCTTTGCTATGAAGCTAGCGGCAAAGAAGGCCGAGATTGCCGAATGTCCCTATGCGTCGGAAGAGGCTATCCGTGTGCTCGGCGCGGCAAGCGAGCCGCCGATACGTTCAATTGCCCTCGGGCCTGATCGTGCGCTGATCTTGGGCGAGGAAACCGTTCTTTACCGGCATGAAAAGACGTTTTTCCATCAGACCGCCCTTGCCGTCAATATCAATAACACTGATCCTCCCACTGAGATAAAGAAAACAATGAACGCCGTCCGCGACTACCGGCTGGAAAGGGTCGGGGAAACCTTCCTCATAGATATGGTTGCCGTATCCCAGACAGGTAACGATGCGGAAGGTTTTGAGGCTGTAGCGAAAAAAGCATGGGAGACAACCGGACGACCGCTCGTGCTGCGCAGCACGAGCCCTGCGGTATTGAAGGCCGCCGCTGTTGCCGTGAAAGGCTCCCGCAGTGTCCTTTCTGCCGCTACACCGGAAACGGTGGATGAGCTGCACGTCCTGGCGAAGGAAAATGGCCATGCCCTCGCTGTCACCGCCCCCGATCTGGACGGCCTTTTCTGTTGCGCTTCGAAGCTCCGCGAGACAGGCTTTCAGGATATCCTGCTCCAGTTTCAGACATTGTCTCTGGCCAAAGAGTTCCAGACGAACTCCGCTGTCCGCCGCGCCACCCTGAAAGATGCCGTCAAGCCCCTTGGTTATCCATTTTTACGCTTTCTAAACCCCAGCGCCGATCTTCTGAAAATAACTGCCGAAGCAGTCACGGAAATCGATAAATACGGCGGCATATGTGTCCTTCCCCTCTTCGATCCGGCGCTCATGGCCACGCTCATGACACTCCGTCTTAACATCTACACTGATCCCCAGAAGCCCATCCAGGTGGAGCCGAAGGTCTATCCCATCGGCGAGCCCCGACCGGATTCGCCGGTTTTTGTAACGACAAATTTCTCACTTACTTTTTTCACCGTCTCAGGGGAAATCGAAAACAGCGGGACCAGCGGCTGGCTGGTCATCCCGGAATGTGAGGGGATGAGTGTGCTCACGGCTTGGGCCGCTGGAAAATTTTCCGGTGTCTCAATCGCCAAATTCGTCAAAGAGGTGGGGCTGGAGAACCAGGTAACTACTCGTGAGATCATTATCCCCGGCTACGTCGCCCAGATCAGCGGAGAGCTGGAGGAAAACCTACCGGGTTGGAAGGTACTCGTCGGCCCTCAAGATGCCGCGGATATAGAAAGCTTTGTAAAGAATTTCCTATCAAAAAGCAGGATGTAGAATTATAATTCTATCATTTCTGCGGAAGCAGGAATTTATTTCCTTTAAAATACTAGGTTCCCGCCTGCGGGAGAATGACCAAGGAAATAAGGAACTATGTCGCGTGTAACTTTTCAACCATCGGGTATCACTCTTGAGGTACAAGCGAAGACAACGCTTCTGGACGCGGCGCGGCAGGCCGGTGTGGAGATAGACGCCCCCTGCGGCGGCAAGGGCACATGCGGCAACTGCATTGTGCGTGTTGTCTCCGGCCAGGTAGACTGTGAAAACCCTGGCGTATTGTCCCAGGCGGAAATCGATCAGGGCTTTGTCCCCACCTGCCGGACCACTGTGCATGAATCTGATGTTGTTATTGATGTACCCGGTCAGGTGAGTCGTTTCAGCGGCCAGTTTAGTGACGACGATGGAATTGCCCTTGTTGATGCGGCATTACTGCCTTCTTCCCGGGACAACAGGCCACTTACAGAAAAAATATACGTTCATGTGCCGGCTCCGCAAAAGGTCGACGGCCTGTCAGACCTGGACCGTCTTACACACGCACTGCAACAGAGGCTTGGTAAAGAGGAGATAAGTTACCCCATCACAGTCATGCGTCAAATAGCCGATGCCCTGCGGGCCGCTGATGGGAATGTAACCGTCACGGTTGTTAAAGAGAGACAATCTAGCGAAATATCCTCCCCCGAACGTCTTTCCGGCATATGCGTACGATACCGGGTCACGGCCATTGAAGCAAATGATCTAACTGCTAGACATTACGGGATTGCCGTTGATGTAGGCACGACCACTGTAGCGGTGCAGCTCATAGATCTCACTCAGATGAAGATTATCTCCACCTGCACCGATTACAACGGCCAGCTTGCCTGCGGTCTCGATATTATCAGCCGTATTGACTACGCACGGAGGCCGGATCGGCGGGAAGAACTCCGTAACCGTGTGCTACGAACGATTAACCGTCTCATTCGCCAGTCGGTGCGACGTGGCCGGGTGGAATCTTTTGAAATCTCCTGTGCTGGTATTTCCGGGAATACTACAATGATCCATCTGCTTCTGGGGCTCAACCCTGAATACATCCGGCTCGGTCCGTACACACCGACTATTCTTGATACGCCACTTTTTGCGGCGGCGGAAATCGGTATAGAGATCAACCAAGCTGCGCCTGTTACGATCTCGCCTGCCGTGGGAAGCTATGTGGGCGGTGATATCACTGCGGGCATCCTCTGCACGGACCTCTCTAATAACTCCGAAGACGTCTGCCTCTTTATGGATATTGGCACCAACGGCGAAGTAGTGTTAGGCAACCGGGAATTTCTTCTGACCTGCGCCTGCTCCGCGGGACCGGCCTTTGAAGGCAGCGGGATCAAATGCGGCATGAGAGCAGCTGTCGGGGCTATCGAAAGAGTGGAGATTGATCCGGCAACAGGACAAGCAAGCTGCCAAACCATTGGCCAAGAGAGGCCCAGGGGCATCTGCGGATCCGGCATGATTTCTCTCTTGTCTCAACTTTTGCAAACCGGCTGGATTGATGCTGCCGGCAAATTGAACCGATCCAAACTTTCGGAGGCCATTCAAATCGGCGGCCGTCAGGCCGCCTACATCTTGGTCTCAGAAAAGGAAAGTGCCACTGGGCGTCCGATCATAATCGACGAACAGGATATTGAAAATATCATCCGCGCGAAAGCTGCGCTATATGCAGCATGTGCTTTGATGCTCACGCAGGTTGGTATGCAATTTCACTATCTCAGAAAGGTATATATCGCAGGTGGATTTGGCCGGTTTCTGGATCTGGATGCAGCCATAACGATCGGTCTCCTTCCGAATCTGCCGCGGGAGCGATTCCATTTTATCGGCAACGCTTCTCTCTCAGGGAGCTATATGGCTCTTGTATCAGAAAAACACCGGCAAAAGCAGCGTGAGCAGGTCCGACGGATGACCTATATTGAGCTCTCTACGACACCATCATATATGGACCAATATACCGCTGCCCTGTTTCTCCCACATACCAATCCAGTTCGGTTTCATTCTTGATATCCACTCTATCACAAACAGATAAAGCTATTGATTACAGGAAATGGCTAGTATTACGATCATATATGCCAAACATTCATCCCCAACCTAATCAAACAAAAAGGCAGTGACCATCGGCCCCTGCCTTTTTGTTTTGAAGATTTAATTTAATCTAACTTTTGAATTTTTTCCTGATTCCCGCAATTCCAATTAGACCAAGGCCAAGAAGCAGTAGTGACGCAGGTTCTGGGACAGATTTAACCGATACATCATCTAGATAGAAATAGGCTGGGACCTCACGACCCGAGAATGCAATATATGTCGATGACCCTGTGGCTGTCTCGGTAAATGAATACTGGGTCCATCCGAAGAAACCTTGGTTAAATAGATTCACTACTGGGGTTCCATTCCAATATGCGCTGAAATCATTAGACGACACACCATAGGGGTGATCTAACCAGAAGCTAAAGGTATACGAACGACCGGGGGTAGTCGCTAGCCCCACCTGCAAAATACTGTCATCAAGGGTACCTACGGCACCAAAGGCAGCACTGTAAATGCCCGAATGCGCGACGTAGGAAGTAACAAAAAATAGTGAACCAGAACCGGCCGGGAGCGTGATCCAATCTGTGAAATTGCCCGTCTCAAAACCGCCGTTTGCTACCAATTCATTCGCCGATGCTATCTGGAAAGTAAACAGCATACATGCGATAATGGTAAACATGACTAACCTTTTCTTCATTAATAAAAACCTCCTTTCATATATTTATCAAATTTTTCTATCCGTTTGTCACACTAAAATTAAAAATCATCTAAATTGAAATTTGTCTGAATAGTATACTTGCAAGCCTCGTACCAAATGTATAACCAATTGATATGATAAAGAATATCAAAAATTCACTCCCATAAGGAAAGAGAAAATTGTAAAGCTATCCGACAGTTATCCGACTATTCTAGGTATAAAAGTGGAAAAATTTCAAATTAATACAACCTGTTATATTATAAAATAGATTTATGTAAATAATCCCGACGAATTGGGAGCTTTCATGGCTTAACAATAGAGAATATATATTTTTTTTAATGATAATAACTATTTATCTCTAACAAATCGCTTAATATGAAACTGTAAAGACATCCGACAATAGCCTTTTTTTGTCTAATATGGGAATTATCCAGGGGCTTGAAGTAGCACCAAATCAGACTGCACAGCTTTGGTTCTGGTAATAAGTTGTAGAAATAGATATAAGAAAATTTAAATGCAAGAACGATGAAATCGTAGCATCTATATCTTATCATTCTGTAAGTGATTTGCTATCGAACAAATTCAAGGGTATGTTGCAATACTCGACAGTAACTTATATTATAAATTCCTGGATTGCCTGGATAGGTGATCATTATATTTCATCATGGCTTAACACCGTGCTCTATGGTTGTTCATTTGTCGCTGCTGTTTTCAAATGGCAATATTTCAGGCGTACAGATGCTTCAATTAGATAACAGTATTGTTGGCTTTTTTTAATTTCCATCCTTTTTGCTTTAGGCATCAATAAGCAACTCAATTTTCAGACTATGATTATCGAAGTGAGAGGCGTATTGCACAATATGAGGGTTGGTTTGAAAAACGCCGTCTAGTTCAAGCATGGTTTGCGTATTCACTTTCCGCCATTATCGGTTGCGTTGCATTACTTATACTTGCATCAACAAAAAAGCTATGGCGGCATAATGCACTGGTACTAACAGGGTCAGTATCATCATGATTTCACCCTCCCAGTATTACGATAATTCACCCCCTGCTTTCGGGTAGAGATAAATATAGCAGCCGCTATATTCTTCCGGAGTTTTAAAAACATCGACAAGGAGGACAGATATTGGTGGCCAGGAGGCAGGTAACGATGAATGAGATTGTAGAGATGATTTATCAGTGGCACAAGGGTGTCGGTTTGTAGGATATTCGGCGTTCCCTAGGATGTGATCGGAACACGGTCTGCAAGTATGTGCGACTCGCCCAAGCCGTCGGCGTTACCCGTGGTGATTCTTTTCCACCGGAAGGCCATTTCGTGAAAAAGCTGAAAGCGTCCATGGATACGACGGTCTCATCCGGAAAGCCAGGATTTTAAACATAGCCGTTAACCGGTACGGGGCTAAACACCACCTTGATATTTTTCTGTACTGTTGGATTTTCAATTTCGAAAGTCTGTACAACATTTCAACGCATTATCATGGCAAAATAAAAGGCAGTGTCAACAGACACTGCCTATCCTTTTTAGATATTTTTTTTATCCTAATTCTTGAATTTTCTCCTGATCCCCGCAATTCCAATTAAACCAAGACCGAGCAACAATAATGAAGCAGGTTCTGGGACAGCTCGAGAACCGGCAGCTTGAACCGATACGTCATCAAGATAGAAAAATGCCGGTACTTCACGACCCCAAAACGCAATGGACGTAGATGAACTTGTAGCCCTCTCCGTGAAACTATATTCGGTCCAACCAGACATACCAACATTGTTAAGATTCAGAAGGAGAACATAGTTAAAATACGCGCGAAAGTTATTTGTGGACCTTCCATAGGGATGATCTAGCCAGAAGCTAAAGGTATACAATTGACCTGGGATTGTCCGGAGCACACACTGAGCAATTACATCCTCCCCCGTGATAGCCCCAAATTCTGCAGCATACCTGCCTGAGTGAACGAAACTAGACTCTACCTCAAGAAACCCAGGGTTGGAAATAATTTGCCAACCTGCAAAATTACCCGTTTCAAAGCCTCCGTTTGTTACTAAGTTTACAGGAGTTGCCTCTGCTATCTGGAAAGCAAAAAGAATACAAATGATAATTGTAAAGACAGCTAACCTTTTCTTCATTGTTAAATCCCCTTTCATATATATAATGGGTAAACAAAAACTCCTAAATTAAATATTGTTTATAATACCATGAGCAAGTCTTATGCCAAACATATAAGTAATTGATATAATACAGAATTTCAAAAAGACATACCTGCAAAAAAAGAGGAAATTGTAAAGATATCCGACAATTGATAGATAATTTATTTTATACTAATCATAAAAAACATATAATTATCAAGATATTACCTTTATTATTACTTTTTGTAAAAAATTCCGACGCTTTTACATTATTTTTTTACAAATAATCTGATCCGTCCAAGATAATTTTTTGGAATTGAAAAGGGTGTATGTAATCAGGTAGAAGTTTCTTTAGTCAAAGAAAACGAAACCTGAAAGGAGACACCCTAGTGAATTTTTGACTGACTTGAGAATACTGACCACAGCTCCTACTGTGCAAGTCTCACCGTTACGTACAACGATCTGCTCGGTAAAGACAACCTGCACCTCTATTTCGCATACACAAAGGCAGCAAAGAAAAAATGAAATGTGTAGATACGTCGTGTTACTGACAAACGGCTTGTAAAATCCGGTCCACCTCGAACACCAAATCCGACGATAATCGAACAGTAAATCCGATTTAAATCGAACACTTTTTTGACATTACCGGATCAGGTGTTCGATTAAAACGGATTTCATCCCTGATGAATTTATATAAATTTGTGTGCGCATTTTGTACGCAAAAAGTGCGATTTGACGAGATTTGACGAGAAATAAAAAAAGAGGGGTTTCGACGTATCTATCGAAAACCCCTTTAAATTACTGGTGAGCCCTGTTGGGATCGAACCGACAACCTACTGATTAAGAGTCGCATCCCGCGAGTTTCCGAACTTCCTCATTTCTTTGCATATATTTGAATTAATTGAATTTCCACTTATCAGCTTTTAGCAGACATTTTCTGATTTTTGCCTATTTTGGAAAGTTTTTCTCACACAAATTCTCACACAAAAACAATGCTGTTTGAATGCACTTTCATATTATCTTTTGCGAGGAACATCAGAGGTCCAAAAAAGGATTTGACGTTGACTTTGTAAGCAGCATTAGAGACCAAAAAAGATTTGACATCGCCGTTGTATTTCATTATGTTACGGACAAATTGTTTATTACGCAATTATTACTTAATACAATGAAACATACAAAAAAAGAACTTGGTTACCTCGAAATGCAGCTTCTTGCTTATGCCCAGATGCGTAAGCAGGAAACTATTTATCTGGACAAGATCGCGCCAATCTTAGGTATTACAATAAAACAGGCACGGGAATTACTCAGCCGTTTAAGCCGGGCGGGTATTATTATCCGATTGAAGAGAGGCGTCTATCTAATTCCGCTTCGCATGCCCGCCGGTGGACGCTGGACAGTCAGCAGTTACTACATTCTTTCTAAACTTATGGAGGTCCTGAAAGGTCAATATCAGATCAGCGGACCCAACGCTTTCAACGTCTACGGCTTTGAAGGCCAGGTTCCGAACCGGATTTATGTTTATAACGACCAGATATTCGGTGAGAGAAACATTGGCGGGACCGATTTCGTCTTTATCAAGACAGACTGGGAGCGGCTGGGCTCGACGAGAATATTGAAGACATCCGATGATATTGATACTGTCATAGTATCCAAGACGAGGGCTCTGGTCGATGCCGTCTATGATTGGTCCCGGTACAATACCCTTCCCCGGGCTTATGGATGGATTGCAGAAACAATTAAAAAAGAACCGGGCATTACTGAAAGTCTGATCGGCGACACACTCAGATACAGCAACAAGGGAACCATGAAGCGGATTGGATATCTGCTTGCTCAGCTTGACATAGTTGATGATCGACTAACGGCCATGAAACGTCAGTTAAGTCCTTCAAAGTCGCTCATCCCTTGGATACCTGGCCAAGCCGCAAAAGGCAGCATAGATAGAGACTGGGGATTGATTATCAATGGCACCATCCCACAATGATATAAATTCTGTCCATGAAGACTATGATCTCTTCCGTGAGGCTGTGCTTTTTACAGCAGGCCAGACAGGGTTAAATTCAACGCTCATCGAAAAAGACTATTACTGCACCCTCCTTTTGCAGTATCTTTATCGGCAGCAATCCAGCCCTCTCATATTCCGGGGAGGAACCTGTATAGGGAAAGTCTACGCCGATTTTTATCGCCTTAGCGAAGACCTGGACTTCATGATTCCGACTGCGCCGGAATCGAACATCTCTGCCCGAAGAAAACGAATCGTTCCTGTCAGGAAATGGGTGTCGAAAATATCAGCGGATATGAACTTCTTCAAATTGCCTGAAGACTTCAAAGGACACAATAGTTCTCGGCAATACATAGCTTACGTGACTTACCCATCGCTATTCCTCCCAGACGAACCAGCTCGCATAAAAATTGAAGTGGGATTGCGTGAAACATTTTTATTGCAGCCTGCGCAAGCGAAGGCCAAGACCCTTTTGATGAACCCCTTTACCAGAAAATCCATGGTTCCAGACATTGATGTCATCACTTTATCCATGGAAGAAGTGATTGCTGAGAAATTACGGGCAGCATTAACGCGGTTGGAGCCAGCCGTCCGTGACTTTTTCGATATCGATTATCTGGTATCACATCATAAATTAAACCCGAAAGATCAGCATCTCATCAAGTTGCTTACTGAAAAATTAAAAGTCCCGGGAAATTCTCCAATTGATCTGACTCAGTCACGCAAAGAAAGGCTTAGAACACAGATCAATACAGAGCTGAAACCGGTACTTCGCCCTACGGATTTTGAAAGCTTTGATCTCGACCGAGCTTTTGAAATGATAGAGCAGATTAGAGATGAGTTTATAAAGCTTAAATGATTTGCTGAATATTACTAAACAACGCCTCCACAATTGAGAAGACCGCGTCATAACTTCCAATGGTGAAAGGCTCTAGAACGTAAATCCAATGTTTCCTATAAGGGACATAGTACCAAATCGAACATTTCCTTTAACCACATGGACGCTGATAATTCTGTGTGGGATTGTCTTCCTGTTTGAAACTACCTTGCCACCGGAACTTCTTGAGGAGTTCACCTATACTTCGGTATTGTTCCAATTGAATATACAAAACGACACTATCACAGTCTCCCATTTATCGATTACC
>DASPQI010000337.1:0-2923 GCA_035625045.1 Syntrophales bacterium
TTTCTTCTCTGCCATAAGTTTAAACTTCCTTTCCTGAAATTATTATTCTAATTATCTTTATATTTCAATTAACTTAACTTCTTTAATCTCACATTAGTTGCCCTTGCTCAATCCGACACGATTTAATACATCTTCATCTGCCAAGATCGCCGTTGCGCCATCATTTCAATCCGTCCGGCTATCGCCCAAAGATTGACAGTCGCAAACGGCGGTGCGGCTGCTTCCGCCTGCTGCATTGCCATTGCGGCAGCAGCTTCTTCTTCCAAATAGGCGCCTATCGCTGCTGATATGGCTGCCATTACTTTCGGATTTATTGATTGCATACTTAATATCCTTTTCTTAAGTAATCGAATTCCTACATCGGGATGTTGCCGTGTTTCTTCGGCGGCCTAGTTTCTCTCTTGGACCTTAGCATGTCAAGCGCCCTAATGATAAAGCGACGCGTTTCATGGGGTCGAATCACCGCATCCACATAGCCTCTGCTTGCTGCCGCGTAAGGATTACAGAAGGCATCCTCATATTCTTTAATCTTCTGCGCCCTCATTGCTGCGGGGTCTGCTGCTGCTTTGATCTCATTCCTGAATATGATATTGCACGCCCCTTCTGCCCCCATGACTGCCATTTCCGCCGTCGGCCAGGCAATGACCAGGTCTGCACCGAGGTCGCGGCTGCACATAGCCAGATATGATCCACCGTAGTCCTTCCGGGTGGCCAAGGTGATTTTCGGTACCGTTGCTTCCGAGTAGCACCACAAGAGCTTCGCGCCGTGACGGATGATCCCTCTCCATTCCTGGTCAGTACCAGGCAAATATCCCGGAACGTCTGCTATTGTGATCATTGGGATATTGAAGGCATCGCAGAACCGAATGAATTTTGTCGCCTTATCCGATGCATCGACATCGAGACAGCCCGCAAGCCAGGCCGGCTGGTTTGCGATAAAACCAACTGTATGGCCTCCCATACGTCCGAAGGCCACGACCATATTACGGGCGAAGTACATATGGGGTTCCATGAAATCACCATTATCACACAGCGAACCGATCAGTATTTTCATGTCATAATTCTGTCTTGCAGATTCCGGTACGAGCGTATCCAGAGCGTAATCAACTCGATTGGGATCATCCCCCGTGTCTACATAGGGGGGATCTTCCATATTGTTCTGGGGCAGGAAACTGAGAAGTCTCTTTATCTGATTGATGTTGTCTTCATCGCTCTCACAGGCGAAGTGAGCAACACCGCTTTTGCTGTTATGGGTCATCGCGCCGCCGAGACCCTCGAAATCGATGATCTCTCCGGTAACTGCTTTGATAACCTCAGGACCTGTGATAAACATATAACTGGTATTCTTGGTCATGAATATCCAGTCAGTCATGGCAGGTGAATACACAGCACCTCCCGCAGTCGGTCCCATGATTGCTGAAATCTGGGGAATCGTACCCGAGGCACAGGAGTTGCGGTAGAATATCTGGCCGTAACCCGCGAGGGAATCTACGGCTTCCTGAATCCTAGCGCCGCCGGAGTCATTGAATCCCACACATGGCGCTCCTGTTTTTACCGCCAGATCCATGACCTTGCAGATCTTCTTGGAGTGCATCTCTCCCAGTGACCCTGCACGAGCCGTAAAATCCTGGGAAAAGGCAAATACTGTTCTGCCGTTAACCTTTCCGTACCCGGTAATAACGGCTTCTGCCGGTACCTCGACCTTGTCCATGCCAAAGTCGGTACAGCGATGGCGCATGAAAAGATCAGTCTCCACAAATGTGCCTGGATCAAATAAAAGGCCGATTCGTTCCCTAGCCGTGAGCTTTCCACCTTCGTGCTGCTTTGCAATTGCCTTTGGCCCGCCCTGGGCCATGGCAATGGCTTCACGTCTTTCCAATTCCTGAATTTTTGGAGGTTTTTCACTCATTACATCTCTCCCCTTTTCTTATAAGATATTGTTATATTTTCTGACACAGTTCCACTAGAACACCATTCGTGTCCTTTGGATGAAGGAAGGCTATCTTCTTTCCGCCGGCGCCCATACGGGGTACTTTGTCTATCAGACGAATCCCTTTAGCCTCTAGTTCTTTTAAAGCCGCTTCAATGTTATCCACTAAAAATGCAATGTGCTGTACGCCTTCTCCCTTTTTTTCGATGAAACCCGCGATAGGTCCATCCGGTGCAGTAGATTGCAGAAGTTCTACCTCAGTATCACCTACAGGAAGGAAGGCGGTTGTCACCTTCTGCTCAGCAACAGTTTCACTACCTTCCAATTTCAGTCCCAACGTGCTGGCAAAAAATTTCAAAGATGCTTCGATACTATTTACCGCGACACCGATATGGTCTACTTTTAGAATCTTCATAATGACCTCCCTATTGTATGATTAAGCATTTAATTTATATATTGAAGGTCCGGCCGCTTGTTACTCTTAACCCCACAAAATATCCGGCTTGTATTAAAAGATATCCTTCTTATTTTTTCTTCTTCTTTTTAGCAAGAATCTCCTGGACTCTTTTTCCTATCTCAGCTGGATTTTTCTCGACGATGACACCGGCAGCCTCGAGGGCCTTGAATTTTTCATCTGCTGTACCTTTACCACCCGAAATAATCGCACCGGCATGACCCATTCTTCTCCCTGGAGGAGCAGTTCTACCTGCGATAAAAGAGACAACCGGTTTTGTCAGATTGGATTTAATGAATTCAGCCGCTTCTTCCTCAGCGGTTCCGCCGATCTCCCCGATCATAACGAGGGCTACTGTATCGGGGTCTTTTTCGTACAATGCCAACATATCAACAAAGCCTGAACCAGGTATGGGATCACCACCAATACCGATTGATGTGGTCTGACCGATTCCGAGATTGGTAAGCTGCCAGATAGCTTCGTAGGTGAGGGTTCCACTTCTCGAGATAACACCCACGTTACCCTTTTTATGGATGAAG
>DASPQI010000338.1:0-3275 GCA_035625045.1 Syntrophales bacterium
ATGTGGTCGGCTTTATCGACGATGATGCCAAAAAGCTGGGTCGATCGATACACCTGGTGCCTGTGTTGGGTTCTGTTAAAGATCTGCCCCGGATTGTGGAAAGGGAAGACATTGAAGAGGTTCTTATAGCAATTCCTTCAGCCAACGGCGAGCGAATGCGGTGTATTGTGGATATCTGCAAGGGCTGCAATGTCTTTTATAAAACCCTTCCCGGAATTGGCGAGATTATCGACGGACGCGTGAGTGTTAATTTTTTAAGGGATGTGAGATATGAGGATTTGCTGGGTCGGCCCCCAGTGCAGCTTGATGCGACAGGTATAAAAAATTATCTGAGCAGGCGAACAATATTGATTACAGGTTGCGGCGGTTCCATCGGATCGGAATTGTGTCGTCAAGTAATCAAATATGAACCCAGTTCACTTATATTAGTGGATGCAAGTGAAGCTAATCTATTTCATATTCAGATGGAACTCCAACATGAGCTCCATTATCAGAATTTTATAGTCATCCTCGGCCATGTTCAAGATGGACGGTTGATGAAGTCCGTATTTGAAGAATTTCAACCACAGGTGGTATTCCATGCGGCAGCATACAAGCATGTACCGATACTCGAAAAGAATCCATGGGAGGCAATTACCAACAATATTCAGGGGAGCCGGGGAGTAATGGAATTAGCCGTTGAGTATGGAGTGGATCGCTTCGTCTTAGTTTCGACGGATAAGGCAGTGAAGCCCACTAATGTCATGGGTGCGAGTAAACGTGTGGCTGAACTTCTTCTCCAGTCGCTCCAGGGATACACTACTAAATTTATGGCTGTCCGGTTTGGCAATGTTGTCGGTTCTTCAGGATCTGTAATTCCCTTATTTCGCAGGCAGATAGAGCAGGGAGGACCAGTTACCGTGACTCATCGTGACGTCAATCGCTTTTTTATGACCATACCCGAAGCAGCTCAGATGATAATCCAGGCAGGCGCCATGGGACAGGGAGGTGAGGTTTTCATATTGAGGATGGGTACGCCTGTCAAGATTGTGGACATGGCAAGAGACCTGATACGTCTTTCCGGCAGGGAACCGGACAAGGATATTAAAATCGTCTTCACAGGCCTTCGTGATGGAGAAAAACTGTACGAAGAGCTAATTACGGTGGGTGAAAATATTGTTCCCACGGGTCACGAAAAAATAATGGTACTTCGGAGTGATGGCTTTTGTAATGGTTTGAAAAGTCTTAAGGATCTTCGGGAGTGGCTGAATTCTAAGTTGCAGGATTTATACGATGCGGCGCTTCGTCATGACGCGCAGGCCGTAAAAAGGAAGCTCCGGGAGATTGTGCCTGAATATTCACCGCAGGACACAAAAAATGTCCTTTCTAAATAGGATATAAAAAATCTTATCATGCTATATCAAATATCTTTATATATCATTTCTAACGTTTCCCAATATGCCATTTCAGATAAAGAGGGAAATCTACAATAGCTTCTTTTCATGATTGTCAGTGATCGCCATACGATTAATAGAGAAATTCACAATGTCCTTATCATTCAACTTGGTGATATAGGTGATGTGGTTTGGACGACGCCAACATTTTGGGCCGTTAAGGGAGCCTATTCGCACGCCAACATTTCAGTTCTTCTTCGGGAAGGATATGGTTGTCTTCTTGCATCAGACCCGGCAATACATAGGATCTTTGAAGTCAAAACTAATCTGGGTGGTTTTCTTTATAGCACAATTAAGCATTTGCAGTTAATCAAAGAACTGCGCCGAGAAAAATTTGATCTGGTATTTGATCTTCGTAGTGGTGACCGCGGCGCCATCATGGCGCGTCTTACCGGTGCCCCCATCAGAGCGTCACTTCTGTATCAGGACGTCTCTTTCTGGAGAAACATGCTCTTTACGCATCTCCTCATGGAGCCCGCCCCACCGAAGGATCGGGTACTGGGTGCAGCGGAACAGTCCCTCCGAATCATTCGCGGGTTTGGCATTAACGCCGAAACAACGATTCCGATGCTCCGGGTTTCAGATAAGGTTATGAACGTGGTTCACCGAATTCTTATGGAATCTGGCATTAAACCTAAAATGTCTGATTCCTTTTATCGCTTTATTACCATCAATCCTTTCTCCCGGTGGGCGTATAAGGAATGGTCGTATGATAAATGGGTTGGTGTCATCGATTGGTTGTGGGATGAGTTCCATATTCCCGCTGTTATTATCGGGAGTAGAGGGGAGGCGGTAAGAGCGTCTGAGTTGGTCAATAAATGCTCTGGAACCGCATACAGCCTTGCTGGTAAAACAACGCTTGCCGAATTAGCTGGTGTCCTTAGCCTTACCAATTTTCATCTGGGGGTAGACAGTGCGGCTCCGCTTATCGCTGCTGCCGTGGGAACACCAACAATAACCATTTATGGACCTTCAGACTGGCGCGATTGGGCTCCGGTCGGTAAAAAGCACCGCATAATCATGTCAGATATGGATTGTGTGCCGTGTTATAAAAAAGGCTGCAATGGATCGGGACAAAGCATGTGCCTAAAAAATCTTGAGATAAATTTAGTTCAAACAGTCGTTCGTGAGGAATTTGAGAAGGTACTATAGTAACTTTTTTCTTTAGCGGTTCATTACACTAGTTAAAACTTACTTCGAACAATGTTGTTATGATGTATATTTTTTTATCAGTTGGATACTCCAAATTGGATACATTTTATCCATTATCGTTTAAGACATTCCAGTGTCATTAAAGAATATTGAATCATAATACATGCTTAGTATGCATCATTATGGACGGTATATATCTTGCTGAGACATATGAACAACTGATAATTTTCTTAGTAATCAGTTCTTATTTTAAGCTTATATTAAATTAGAACAGAAGCTACCATCAATCCTATGAGCCCATTTTCCCTTGACCATCAGTCATTCTTAGGGCAGTATATGTCGCACTTGGTTTATGTGATGACACCACCACTCACATTCTCAAGCGGGTTTTACCGTTTTGATTATCCTGAGGAGGATGAAGGCCATCTGTCAGAACATTGCATCAATGTCATCGATGAGCTTCATTGAAAGAGCATGTTGCTAGAATCTCAAAATAGCCAAAATTTGCGCAAATGCTATTAAAAAATGGATATTCAGAAAGTATTTTCAACTGGCTGAGATTGGTGAATAAGTAAAGCAATCAAGATACTTAAATGACATTTGGAAATTTATGTTTCTTGGAATTAAAGCAGGCGTGAGGTTGTATGAAAATTTATAGAAAAATAGAACATATAAAGTTTTGCAGAGCAA
>DASPQI010000339.1:0-4737 GCA_035625045.1 Syntrophales bacterium
AAATAAAGGCGAGAGGTTTACAGAATACCGCGAATCCGGGAGATAGAGACAGTTCGTTCCTTTACGGCGGATTAGTCCTTGACTTTACCTTCTGACACACCCCTCCGTCGCAGCCATCCTTAATCCCCTCTTCCTTCGGGGCTATATGGCTGCGGCGGATTATTAGTATATCAGCCGGATGTTCAAGATGATCTCCTGGAGATAAGCTCGGGGAAGTCAGTGAATATCCCATCCACTCCCATCGCTTCCAATCGCACGATGTCGTCAGGTTCATTTATGGTATAGACGAATACTTTGAGACCGCGTTGATGTGCGCTTCTTACGAACCTTACATTTATGAGGTCAATACGGGGATGTACAGAGTAAGCGGCAAATCGGTAAACAAATTGTTTATACAGGCGGTGCCGGCCACCTATAATAACGCCGATCTTTATGTGAGGGTCGAGTTTTATGACCCTTGTTAACTCACGGTGATTGAGCGAGGATAAAATAAACTGATCGTAATTCCAGCCATTATTACTCACATACTCTTTGATCAGAGAAACTGTCGAACAGACTGTGTAGGGACCTTTCAGCTCAATATTTATTCCAACTCTGCGATCAACACAATCGAACACCTCACGAAGTGTAGGGATGCGCTGGCCTTTGCCGGCGTCAAGAGATCGAAGGTATGCCAATGTCTTATCCATCACAAAGCCAGTGCCGTTTGTTGTACGCTCGAGCCGCTCATCGTGAATTACGATCAACTCGTTCTCGACGGCATATACATCCACTTCTATCCAGTCAGCGCCGAGGGCAATGGCTTTTTCTACTGCGGATAACGTATTTTCCGGCTCATAACCCGACGCGCCGCGATGGGCAAAGCAGAGGAGTTTTGTCATAGGCATTTCCTGTCCTATTAATGTTCGAAGATTTTTATATCTTTCTCTGTTAAGTCCATACAGTTTGTAAACAAGCCGCTCATTCTGTCTGTCGGTGGCGTCGCTCTGACGCTGGGGGATGGTTTTGTTGGGGTCAACTTTTTACTCTGCCGACTTTTTTTAGTATTTTCATCTTGTATATTACATAAAAGGGGATTAAAAAAATAGAATATTTACCTATAAATTATTCCTCAATTGCTATTTACAAGGTCGATTTTGTATGTTAACAGAAATCATACTGTCGGTGAGATAAGTAAAAACATACCACTATGCTGCTTTCAAGACTGCGTTTCCCAAAAACAGTATTTCTTTTTTCGCTGCTTTTCATTCTCTCGTTTATCATTGCATCATTTCATCACCACGATGATGGTTCACAGCATTCGGACTGCCCGATCTGCATGGCTGGTGGGACTTATACCTGTGAAAGTACTCATGACAATGCCGGTATTGTCATTCACCAGAATATTTCTTACATTCCGTCTTTCGAAGAAGTATTTAATGATTTCTGTCCTATTTATCCCACCTTTGCCTACAGGGCCCCTCCCTCTGCATCCATTGTTTAATATTTCATTCAAGGGCTGATTTCCAGTAAGCAAAATTTTTCAGTGTGCATCTCTATGTTCAATAAAGAGCAGAGGAGGTCTATATGAAAAGGGCCGTGTTCCATTTTATTTGCATTCTCGCACTGTCGAGTCAGGCATTCGGCAGTGATCTTGAATCCAGAATACAGGCAATGGAGGAGACCTTAAAAAAACAACAAAAAACCATCGAAGAACAGCAAAAGGTTATTGAGGAGTTGAAAGATCAGATCAGAACGCAAGTTGCGGCGGAAAAGGAAAAAGTTGCCGTGACTGAACCAGAAACACAAAAACCAGCGGGACTAACGGGTTTATTTGGCAGCTCTGTCATGTCTAACCCAAACATCTCCCTGGTTCTGAATGCCTACGACTACTCATCAAACTTGACGACTGATGAACTTAAGAACCGTGGGATTCCGGGTTACACCACAGAAGGAATAGACCGCAGGAATGGATTTAACCTGGATTCGGCGGAGCTTGGCATATATGCACCAGTTGATCCTTATTTCAACCTTTATGCCACGATTCCCATAACGGAGGACGGCGTTAGTATCGAGGAGGCATACTTCGTGACAACCTAACTTCCCACGGGTCATCAGATCAAGGCAGGAAAGTTTAAAAGCGGCTTTGGAAGGCTCAATGCCCAGCATAGTCATGTCTGGGACTTTGTGGATAACCCGCTTCCCTACAGGGCGTTCATCGGTTTTGGTGACGAGGGTATCGACGAAAAGGGAATCCAATACACTTATATTCCGCCCCTGCCTTTCTACACCATTTTGGGAGTTGAAGTTCTTCAAGGGGAAAACAAGACTTTATTCGGCTCTGACGCAACGGGCGGTCCTCACGCTTATACCGCCTTCGCCAAGTCTTCGGTAGATGTAGGCGATCACTCCACCATTCTTTTCGGTCCATCAGTCATCACAGGCAAAACGAAGACGGACACTATCGCGGCAAATTCAGACTTTACAGGAGATACGACGTTGTATGGCCTGGAATTCACATACAAATGGAAGCCCTCCAAGTTTCAGGGATTCAAGCTGCAAAGCGAGTATCTGTATCGTACTCAGTACGGAAACCTGACAGATACTACCTTGGGTTCAGTTCAACGCCTCGAAAGATATCAGGATGGTTTTTATATTCAGAGTGTCTATCTGTGGAACCGATGGGAGTTCGGGGCGCGATATGATACGTTGAGTCTCTTTAAAGATAATTATGAACTTGGGGGCGTTAAACAGGATCTCGGCCGCAGACCCTGGAGAGCGAGCGCTATGATCGATTATAACTTTTCCGAGTTCAGTCTTTTACGTCTCCAATACAATCACGATGAGTCCGATGTAACCGGTAAAGTCAATCACGAAGTGTTCCTTCAGGCTTTATTCAGTATCGGCGCCCATGGGGCGCACCAGTTCTAAGGAGGTAACAGTGACATGAAAAAATGGATCATTTCTTTTTTGATCGTTGTCGGTCTTTCCACACCAGTATATGCAAAGCTGAATGTTGTGGCCACACTCCCCTGGATCGGGGGTCTTGCAAACGAATTGGGGAAGGATAAAATCAATGTTAAGGTCCTTGTCAAACCAAGCCAGGACCCTCATTACATAGAGGCAAAACCCAGCATGATTCTGGCAGCAAGGGATGCGGATGTACTTATGTACAACGGGCTTGACCTGGAAATCGGATATCTCCCCCTTCTCATAGAATCTTCCAGAAACGCGAAGATCCAACCGGGACAGCCAGGCAACTTTGATTGTTCCCGTTTTATCAATGTCATAGAAAAGCAGCAGACAGTGGATCGAAGCATGGGTGATGTCCATCCCCTAGGGAATCCCCACTATCACTTTTCTCCATCAAACATTCTCCGGGCGGCCCGCGGGATGGCGCAGGAACTGTCTAATATAGATCCAGGCAACGCAGCCTTTTATAAGGCAAACCTTGTGTCCTTTGAGGAGAAACTAAAAAATAGACGAACCAAGTGGGCAAAAAAAACCTTGAGAGGGAAAAGGTTTGTCGCCTACCACAAATACTTCGAATATATGGCAAATGATTTCGGATTTCAAATTGTCGGTTATGTTGAGGCGAAGCCAGGCATTCCCCCGTCCGCAGGTCACATCGAAAGTTTAATTGAAACTATGAAGAAGACGACTCCTAACGGGATACTGGTAACACCCTCTTATGGAAGGGAAGAAGCGGAAGCGCTTTCTAAAAAGACCGGCGTAAGACTCATTATGATTCCTCAGGACGTTGGTTCTCTTCCCGGCACAAATGACTGGTTCCATTTTATGGACGCAGTCCTTTCATCCCTGGAATAGGAGGTAACATGGAAGTCCTACACTTTTTAATATGGCCTTTTATAGCATGTATACTGCTGATCCTCACTCATGCCTATTTCGGCATTCACATCCTGGAAAGGGGGATCATCTTTGTTGATCTCTCTTTAGCACAATTTGTGGGAGTGGGCATTGCCTTGTCCTTCCTGTCCGGACACGAGGGGACAGAACGATATATTTTCTCGATTGCCTTTGCCGTATTGGGAGCCTTTATCCTGGCCTTCTCCAGGCGCATAGCGAGATACACGAACATTGAAGCCTTTATAGGCGTTCTCTATATCTTCTCTTTTGCTGCGAGTATTCTCATCCTCGACAGGTCTCCTCATGGCCTCGAAGAATTCAAATCGATTTTGAACGGCAATATCATATGGGTAGAACCTCAAAGCGTACTTTACACGTTTATCCTATATTTAGTCATTAGTGTACCTCATGTGATTTTCAGGAAAAGATTTCTTGAGCTTTCACGTAACGGAGAGGGGGGATTCATGTGGGAATTTCTCTTTTTTCTCACTTTTGCGATCATGCTCGTCATTTCCGTGCAGATGGCGGGCATACTCCAGGTATTTGCGTTTCTCATAATCCCTGCATTAATAGGGCGACTTTTTACCCGGGAAACTCTCAAAGTGCTGATCTGCGGCTGGCTGCTTGGTCTCGTCTCCAGCACATTTGGAATTGTCGCCTCGTATAAGTGGGACCTGCCTGTAGCTCCCGTCATCGTGGCATCCCTGAGCATGCTGTTCTTTGGGATCCTTCTTGTTATTGCAGCTCTGGAGCGAAAGGTCAGAGGGAAGAAGATATTTAAAATTGTAAAGGGAAGCCCATAATCTGAGAAAATCTTAACTTTTATAAATCAGCGCAGGGAGATTCGGGGAAACGGCTCTATCACGCTGCCACTCGTACACGAGAATATCT
>DASPQI010000340.1:0-3212 GCA_035625045.1 Syntrophales bacterium
GGAAAATGTCTGGATCGTTTTAAAGGAGGCATAAAATGGCTAATAAAAAATATGATGTCAAAGAACCATGAAATGAAATACGCCCTAGGATTTTCCCACCGTCCTCTTAGGATTACCTCAGATCGAGTGATTAGAGTGTAACAATTTTTACGTTCCTTAATATGCCCCGGCCTTTTGCATAACTCACTAACAGAGGCGAAACCTCGGCTGCCTGTCGGATTTCAATCTCCTGCAGAAAGTCTCTGCAAAATGGTAGTGACGCTGGTGCGTGATGCCGCACGAAGCCCCAAGTTTGCATGTCACCAAAAAGTGAGGAGTATAATCAGAAGTTTTTGCCCCTCCACGGCGAGCTTCAGACACACATAATGTTAGCTTTGTTTTAGATAGTTAAGGTTACTTTTCGAAATAAATGGGCGGAGATAATGTGACGGATGAAGTTTTCGTGTAGTACACGTAACATGACTGGCCTCATTAAAAAATCTCTGTCTTTCCAGTGAGGTTTTCTCTACAATATATGATACAAATAAGAACCAAAATATTGTGCGAAAGGATAAATCTATGTCTCTCAAAAGCGTTCTTATAGGAACTCCTATCGAAAGTATCAAAGAAAAACATGAGCGCCTCCCAAAAACAATGGGACTCGCCGTCTTTTCATCGGATGCACTTTCCTCAGTTGCCTACGGACCTGAGGAAATACTTCTTGCCCTCATTGTTGGGGGGACTGCCCTTCTTCATTACTCAATGCCTATTGCGATAGGCATTGTCACCCTGATCGCGATAGTTTCGATGTCGTATTTTCAAACTATCCACGCATACCCATCGGGGGGAGGAGCCTATATTGTTGCAAAGGAGAATCTTGGTGCCTATCCGGGACTTGTTGCAGGGGCAGCATTATTGATTGACTACGTTTTGACGGTCGCCGTCAGTATTTCTTCGGGTATTGCGGCAATTACTTCGGCCTTTCCAGACCTTCGAAATTATACGGTTGCGATGTGCCTGATTGCCATTCTGTTCATAATGGTCGTTAATCTCAGAGGAGTGAAGGAATCCGGAAAGGTATTCTCAATACCCGTTTACCTATTTATCGGTAGTCTTTTGCTCCTTATTGGTGTGAGCATTACGAAATATTTTTCTCTGCCTCATCTTACATTAAACGGATTAAACGAGACGACCTCAAATGTATTTCCCTTATTTATCATCTTGAGGGCATTTGCTTCTGGTTGTGCCACACTTACAGGAATTGAGGCAGTATCAAACGGGGTTCGTGCATTTAAGGCTCCTGAAGCCAGGAATGCCGGAATCACTCTCATGTGGATGGCGATGATATTGGGTGTGCTTACTCTCGGAATTGCCTTTTTTGCCCATCAATACAACATCTTACCGAATGAAAATGAGACTGTGCTTTCTCAGCTCTCAAGGGCAGTATTTTCAAAAGGAATTATCTACTATACGATACAGTTTGCGACATCTCTCATACTCATTCTGGCGGCAAATACTTCATTCGCGGACTTCCCCCGACTTTCCTCAATCATGGCGGCTGATCGTTATCTGCCAAGACAGCTGAGTAATCGCGGTGACAGGCTGGTATTTTCGAATGGCATACTTATATTAGGCCTCCTTTCGATGTTGCTTATTGTATTGTTCAGCGGAGACACTCACACTCTTATCCCACTTTATGCCGTAGGTGTCTTTACTGCATTCACACTTTCTCAGGCCGGGATGGTCAGACATTGGTTTAAAGCCAAGGAAGCAGGATGGCGCAAAGGTATTGTCATAAACGGTATAGGCACCATAACTACCGCGATCGTCCTTGCGATCATATCCGTTGAAAAATTTACGCATGGTGCATGGATAGTGCTCATCGCTATCCCAAGCCTTGTAATCTTAACCAGGAAGATACACCAGCATTACATCTCGGTGGCACAACAACTGTCAGTGGAGTACTGCATCACAGAAGAGAAGGAGTTCAAGCATCATTCGGTAATCATTCCCATATCGGGGATACAGCAGGCGGTAATCGCTGCAGTTAAGTATGCAAAGGCCTTATCAGATGATGCGATTGCGGTTTATGTGTGCCTTGATCCGATAGAGACGGCAAAAATCAGGGCGAAGTGGGATAAGCACTGCATGGGTGTTTCACTGGTGATTCTTGATTCACCATATCGATCAATAATAGAGCCGCTCATGGACTATGTGACAGAGGTTCAAACTAGGTACAAGGATGGGGTCATTACGATAGTTTTACCGGAGTTCGTGCCGTCAAAGTGGTGGCACCATCTCCTGCACAATCAGACAGCGCTTTTCATAAAAGGGGTTGTGCTATTCAAAAAGGGGGTGGTGTCTACAAGCGTTCCATTTCATTTGAAAGGATGAAGATATTACTACCGCCACGGGTGGTAAAGTGATAAATCTTGCCGCCGGGGTCCGAAAAGAACTGACATAGGTAATAGCAAAATCACAATGGCCTGCTCGGCCTCATCTTATGGAACTCATATTACTCTTCATCCGTGATTAGAAATCAGCCCTTTCCGTGCTGGGTTTGTCCCCGGGGCCCGGGAGGGTCTTCTTAGAACCGCCCCTTGATTCACATTCAATCAGAGAGTCTATATCCGGATATGCGTAAATTGTCAGGGCTTTGCTGTCCGGTAACCCTCCAGTATCGACAGAAGGCCCATACACACTATGAACCTGCCTTCCCAATAGTCTCAGCAGTGTCGTCATCTCCGCCCGGTGATGAGCCGTATGCGCTATCCTTCTGACCATTATCCAAGTCCTTGTTCGCTTAACATCAAAAAAAGAGACCTCCTGTTCCCACCAGACCTTTTCTTTTTCCCTGAGAATGAGCAGTCGCTTTCCTGAATCCTCAGCGTATCGTTTTATGAATTCAAGCCGAACCTCCTTGGCGGGCAAGGGAGGCGCACCGACATCAATGGCGAACATGTTGCAAAACCATTTGTTTTCACTCAAGCACTGATGAACCATATGCTCAAGAGCGTTCCTGTCCCTCCCGAGCAGCGGATGGGGACGAATCGCAAGATCTTCGTCCCTGAACATGCTCCAAACGTTTAGGGTCTTAAGCCGCTCGATGTCATAGGTATCCACAAGAAAATCATACTCCATGTAAATCCTCCTTCTACAGTTTTATTCAAATAGTACCCTCCTTTGAGCAAATGTGAAAGATAGAACTTTCTTATCTGACTATTTTAAAAAGG
>DASPQI010000341.1:0-4346 GCA_035625045.1 Syntrophales bacterium
GGCAGATATTTTCTCCGCACCTTCAGTCCGAACAAAGGACAGGCTAAAGAGGTAAGGGCGGTGAGCATCGTTTCAAGGGATATCACGAGCTTGAGAAAAGAGGGCGAAGCGCAACTGCGATACAGTGCGATCTTTGAGCAGTCGCCTTACGGCATAGTAATAGTTGATATGAAAGGTAATTTAATTGAATTTAATGAGACAGCTCATCGTGATCTTGGTTACTCAAGGGAGGAGTTTGCAAAATTGCGTATCGCTGACATTGATGCGGTCCAGAGTGAAGCGGAGATACAGTGGAGGATGAGCGAGGTGCTCAAAACGGGTCGTGCCGAATTCGACGTCAAGCATAGGACCAAAGGTGGGGACATAAGGGATGTTCATGTCCGTACGCGCGTATTGAATTTATTGGGCGACAAGTATTTGCAAGCCATATGGCAGGATATCACAGATCGCAAGAGGGCTGAAAAGGAACTGGAGCTTTACGGACATATCCTTGCCTATATGGCAGAGGGGGTCTTGCTTATCCGAGTTCAAGATGGGGCAATTGTCTATGCCAATCCGAAACTTGAAAAGATGTTCGGTTATGATCACGATGAGCTTATAGGACATCATGTTTCATTGCTCAATGCGCCTACGGACAAGAGTCCAGAAGAGACGGCTCACAAGATTATGAACTCTCTTCATCAATATGGGGTATGGACGGGTGAGATCCTGAATATTAAAAAGGACAGCACACCTTTCTGGTGCTACGCAGTCGTTTCTACATTTGAACATCATGTGCATGGCAGCGTATGGATTGCCATTCATCAAGATATCACTGACCGAAAGGGCTAACGGATAGTAGTTCTTCAAGCATGTGTGTCTCCCTTCGTCTGATTCGAACAGCCGTCAAGGCTGCTCAGTCGGTCAAGGATTTTGGCTTATTATTTCCGCTTATTTACCCCACAATTAGCAGAATGCTTTCCCAGCAGGATTCCTTCTATGTAAGGAATTCTTGAGCGGAGGGCTTACAAAAGATGAACGAGCTGCCGAAGGATAACCCAGAGTTAGCTCGGCCTTCCTGCCTTTACGAGCGTTTTCCTCATTTTTGACTTGCCGAAACTCTTGAAGTCTGATATCATTTTATAGTCCATTTATAGTCCATTAGAAACTCCTATTGATGAATTGTGTTTCCTCATAAATATATTTTTAGCAGGCGGTTTCCTTTTTGGATGGTCTAGAAAATCAGTAGCCCCTATGATTGAATGGGGGAATCCAACCTCATGCTCTATCCATATTGAACTTTATACCGTACCACGCAGGCTACAATTAAATTTCATGCTACATATGATCCTGTGTTTCCAGCACGATGGTCGGCGTGTTTCTTTTCTATTGGGACTGATCTGTCAATGACTTGATTACTCGAGAAAGTCAGATTTGTCCCGAAACACGCACGTTGACCGATGCGTGAATAATATGGTCTTATAAGCCTGAGAGCAGGGACAAGTTGCCACTGTCCATGTTTTGACAGTGATATTTTTCGCTATAAGCCTCACTTTTCATGATATATAAATACTTAGGGACTTTCTCGTTAACCTAAAGTGGAAAGGTAACCCTATTTTCTTAAATCCTTGGTATCATAAATTGATGGCAGGAACAATCATAAAGTGATGGAAATTGCATTGTCCTGTACGCTCAAGAACAGTACAGCATTTTACAAATGGGCATCTGCCCTTGCCCTGATTACCATTTTCTATAACCTTCTTGAAGGCTGTGTTTCTGTCTTCTTTGGACTCCAGGACGGCACAGTTGCCCTATTCGGTTTCGGATTGGATTCATACGTTGAAGTAGTCTCTGCTATCGGAATATGGCACATGATTAAGCGTATGAAGCAAAATGAACTTAGCAATCAAGACATATTTGAAAAAAGGGCACTCCAGATAACAGGAGGAGCTTTCTATGTTTTGGCGGCTGGACTGCTCGTCACTTCTGTCATCAATATTTACAAAGAGCATAAGCCTGAAACCGTGTTCTGGGGTATTGTTGTATCAATTGTCTCGATTCTGTGTATGTGTCTTCTTATCCATTATAAAGTCAAAATCGGCAGAAAGTATGATTCTCAGGCAATGCTAGCTGATGCCAATTGTTCAAAGACTTGCCTGTATCTTTCCGTTGTGCTTCTCGTATCAAGCATCGGCTATGAGGCAACCCGCATAGGGTTTTTAGATTCTTTAGGTGCTGCAGGGATTGGCATTCTTTCTTTCAGAGAAGGGAGGGAGGCATTTGAAAAATCAAAGGGCAAGATGACCTGTGATTGTCAGGGAGACTGTCATTGAACTGAAATCCGAAAATATTTCAACATATCCCCCTGAATCAAGGAATCCTCTGTTGCTTGACTGACGCTCTGCCGCGGAGACAGCTTTTTGACACAAAATTCACAAACAGCCACATTACTCTTTATTCTTACGTCCAGCACTTGTCTTGTTGATAAATTACATATGTCATGTTATGCTGACACTGAAAATTTCTAATATGAGACTGAATTCTCTGGCAAGATACTATCATGATTTTTTTAAGATATTCTCCTCTCCAAGCCTGAAGATTAAGATTACTCTCACTGTCCTGCTGTTATTCCTATGTAGTATTTTCCTGCTGGCGTTTCTGATTTCAAAACTATTGGAAAGTGATTTGATTGCCCAGATAGAAGAACAACAATTCTCAACTGCATCCTATATTGCCGATAGCATCGAGGGGCAAGTAAAACTGCGTTTCGATTCTCTTTCTACCATCGCATCCTTAATCACGCCGGAACTCATTTCCAATCCCGGCAAATTAAGAGAGTTTCTCCGTCAGCAACCCACTTTATCAAACCTGTTTCTGGCTGGCGTCATCGTCATTTCAAAAGACGGTAAAATCATTACTGATTATCCCGTGGTGGCGGGACGGGCAAGCGCATCTGTAGACTTTGAATATTTTAAGGAAGTGGTTGCCACAGAAAAACCTGCGGTGGGCAAACCCAGAATCGGTCGATTCTCAAAAACTCCTCGTGTCAGTTTTGCCGTCCCTGTTTTTGACCACTCAGGTAAACTTATTGCTGTGCTGGCAGGTCATGTATCGTTATCTGACCCATCTCTGTTGGGAACAATCCAGGCCCTTTCTTATAAAGACTTCCCTGACAGACTGACTGTGGTATCTCCAAAGTATCATATGGTTATTGCCGGCACTGATCCTGCTAGGGTTATGACGCCGACCCCGAAACCTGGAGTAAGCTTTTTGCACGACAAATTCATGGCTGGTTTTGAAGGTTCCGGAGTCTATGAAAACTCGCGAGGCATCAGAATGCTTTCATCGGGCAAGCAGATTCCTGCTCCAGGCTGGTTTGTCCGGCTCGGGCTACCGGCAGATATAGCTTTTGCACCGATTCGTTCAATGAAGCGCTGGGCATATTCAATAGCTCTCGGTCTGTCTCTTCTTAGTTCGATACTTGTATGGCTCATTGTAAGGCAAATGCTGCGCCCTTTATACGCTTCATCCGCACTCATAAGGGATATTGCGGAGAAACATCTGCCGCCGCAGAATATACCGGTAATTCAGCATGATGAAATCGGTCAACTGATCACCAGCTTCAACCAGCTTCTTAATCATCGCGATAAGACAGAACAGGCACTTCGTGAGAGCGAGAACAGATATAGGAGCATCTTTGATAATCGTCAAGTGGTTATGTTATTGATCGATCCAGATACAATGAAGATAGTTGACGCCAATGCGGCTGCTCTGTTCTATTACGGATACACCAGTGATCAGCTTCAAAACATGAAAATTACCGATATCAACATGGCATCTGATGATTTTATTGTTTCGGAGGCTCATGCTGCAGCACGTGAGGAAAAGGATCGTTTTCTCTTCCGGCATAGGCTTGCCGACGGCGCCATCCGGGATGTCGAAGTATTTAGCGGTCCGATAGAGATTCAGGGGGCGAAACTGCTTTATTCCATTATCCATGATATCACCGAGCGCAAGCAGGCAGAACTCGCCGTAATAAAATCGGAGGAAAAATTCTTTAAACTATTCATGTCGACACCTGCGGCTATATCGGTCAGCAAACTCGACAACGGATGTCTCATTGATGTCAATAAAGAGTTTGAGAGCGTACTTGGCTTTAATCGGGACGAAATTATTGGGCATACATCACATGAGCTTGGACTGTGGGTCGACACTGTAGATCGTGACCGAATTGTTAATTGGATTCAAAAAGATGGTCGCATACGAGATAGTGAACTGAAATTAAAGTCGAAAAACGGTGTTGTTCACACATGCCGATATTTCGGTGATTCGTTAGAGATTGATGGCACACCTTATTTACTTTCTGC
>DASPQI010000342.1:0-2574 GCA_035625045.1 Syntrophales bacterium
ATTCTTCGCAGCGGAGCTGGTCGAGCTGAGATATCCTATAACATCTCCTTGCTTGATTTTCTTGCCCGCCTGTACCATATTCACCCTATTATCCATGTCCGGTGTGTCAACCTTCTCTAATATCTTTTCTTTGGATCCAAGAGAGACCAATTGATAAAGGTCCTTCTCTTCTTTTTTCAAAGACGACAGCGTAGTGTTGAAATCCACCACCTTTCTTGAATAATCAAGAAGCTGTTTTTCCATGATATGGTATTTGATGGCATCGGGGATCATGGAGAATATGTAAATGGCGCCCACAAAACAACAAATTGCCGACAGAAGGACACCAACGACGGGCACATTCAAATTTAATGATTTTCCGGGATTATCATGGGGGATAAACATGATGCTGATGGGCGTAACGGCTTTTCTGCAGAATATTTTAAATCTTCGATAACCTGACACGATGCATCCCCCTTGCGCGATTAGGTTTATATTCTACGGTCGGTGATGAAATAGAAATGACATAAAAATGAATATTATTTGTTACTGTCGTTTGCGGGACAGGCCGGATTTCATGATAGATGGCCGGCTTAGTTTCCCTTAAAATGTTGTATTGGAAATAATAAAAACTCTAGAAAATCAAATCGTACTTTGAATACCAAAATCAAAGGACATTGGACTTTTTAAAAAGCAATTAACATACCATCCGTCGAGGATAGACATCCTCTTTTCGGAACGGCAGAAACATCATTTTTGATAACGGCAAATTAGACATTTTATTTTTTTTGAAGCACAAAAATATCTCTGATGCAGCCAGTAAAAAACAGGTAATTTTCACCGATCATACGTAAAAATTTACCTTGTTCCCATCCTGTCAACCTGATCCATGTCACAGTGAGCTTGTCGAACTGCGAGTAAAGGCATGCCTTATTTGACTGGTCCTGCAGACTTTGGCGATGTCACACCTATTGCCCGGCGCTGGACTGAGATAAAAAAAGCCGTCTCAATTAAAGACGACATACTCATTACAGTTAAAGGAGCAGGTATCGGCAAAACAAATATTCTTGGATATGATAGAGCGGCCATCAGCAGGCAATTAATGACTGTAAGACCGATTATTATTGATCGAAGCTTTATAAAAATTGTATTGGACAACAGCTATATGGTATTTCAGAATCAACGAACCGGAATTGCCATTCCTGGAATAGGAAGAGATGAAGTACTTCATCATATAATGGCCCTTCCCCCTCTTGCTGAACAACACCGCATCGTGACCAAGGTTGACCAACTTATAAAACTGTGTGATGAACTAGAAACGATGCTCATCAAGGCACAGACCAAGAGTCAAAAACTGATGGAAGCAACGGTAACGGCTATAGCATCAAATTAATTTTCATAACATTTTGAAAAGGTATGACGATGATTTGTGCCTTCATAGATGAGACTAGTGATATCAAATTCAAAAACTATTTCGGACTTTGTTGTGCGACCATTAATGCGGTAAACTATGTCACTGTGAAGAAAGAATTTCAAAAAATTCTCCTTGATGCTGGGTGGGACCCGAGCTAGGAGTTTAAAGGTTCACATGTCTTCTCCGCCTCAAAAGGCGATCCCGATGTATCTATCGAAGCAAGAGTAAAAATAACACAACAGATTCTAAACTTAAATACTGCAGGAAAAAACGCCCGTATTAATTTTCATTATTTCCAGACAAAGTCTACAAATCATAAAGACGATTACTTACGGTTTCTTCCGGGGCTTCTTGATAAAGCTCTACCACCAGTAAATCACAAAAATGGCAAAGATATCCTATCCCTTCATTGTGATCATAGGGACGATATCTCTGCTGAAGAAATTCATTTAGTAATAAAACCCATTTTAGACAAACGGGAGTATACTCTATTCGAAGATACTCGATTATCAAAGTCCTGTTTTTATACAGTGGGAATTCTTTATGCTGATATTATTGCTTATTTAGTAGCGCGAGTTGAAACAATCGGTAATGACTCTGATCTTTTCGATAACGTTCCTCCAGAGGAATGGAAAAATTAGAAAGTATCTTTCATCAACTGTATTATTACAACAGATCAAAAAAATGAATATATATGAAGTGACAGAAAAAAAGAAAAAGGTATCTTAACCCTCTCCTTGTCGCTCCCTGAGCGATTTTTGGGATATGGAGATAATATCTTCCAACTTTACTTCCGGATGATGGTACCTCTCATACCGGGGAGTTCTCTTGCCATATTGTATTGCTTCTTTCGGGCACCATTGGATACAGGCGAGGCATTGTTCACAATGGTGCATCCATAAGGGCTTACCCGCTTTCAGATCAATGTTTCCGCAAGGGCAGATTTTTTGGCATATGCCGCAGGTGTTACATTTACTATCGACCCAAAAATTCTTATCCAATGTGGGGATATGCGGAAAAGATTTTTTATAAAACCAGGAAAACAGAATATTCTGCCATAGCGGCCCTTTTTCAACAGGCCGTCGTTCTCTTTCAGCAATAATTGCAGAGACTGTATGAATCTTTTCCCTTGCTTCGCTTATCCTACGCATACGCTTATCTTCCGGTCCCGGCCCGCCCCA
>DASPQI010000343.1:0-4945 GCA_035625045.1 Syntrophales bacterium
TAATTTCCTGTTGACCCAAAATAAATTTGTCAGATGTTGATTGAAAGGAGGCACCATGAAGTTTATTGACGAGATGGATCTCAAGGGGAAAAGGGTTTTATTCAGATTTGATTACAATGTTCCTTTAGACAGTACCTTAAACATTACCGATGATATCAGGATAAGGTCAACGGTCCCGACGATTAATTATGCCCTCGATGAGGGAGCGAAAGTGATAATAATGTCACATTTGGGACGCCCCAAGGGGAAAGTTTCGCCTGAGTTCAGCCTTGCTCCGGTGGCGAAGAGATTATCGCGTCTCATTAATAAAGAGGTAGTGTTAGCCAAGGACTGTATAGGTAATGACGTTAAAAAATTGATTGATGATATGAAACCTGGTAACGTTGTTCTCCTTGAGAATTTGCGGTTTCACACTGAAGAGGAAAAAAACAATGATGAATTTGCCAAGGAACTGGCCAGTCTGGGGGATGTTTACATTGACGATGCTTTTGGAAACGCTCATAGGAAACATGCATCGAATGTGGGAATAATAAAGTATGTGAAGGAGTCTGGTGCGGGTTTCCTGATAAAGCAGGAATTAAATTATTTAAAGAAGGCTGTAGACAGTCCGGCAAGACCTTTTGTCGCGATAATCGGAGGCTCGAAAGTATCGGGTAAGCTTGAAGCCTTGCTTAACCTCATCAAAAAAGTTGACAAAATGGTTATCGGAGGCGGCATGGCGTTTACCTTCCTGAAGGCACTGGAGTATGAAATCGGCAAATCCATTTTTGAAGAGGAACTGTTGCCGAAAGCGCGTGAGATCATGGAGACGGCCAAACAACTGGGCGTGAAATTTTATTTGCCCGTTGATTGCGTTATCGCTGAAGATGCAAATGCCGAAGCGGAAACCAAGATCGTACCTGTGCAGGAGATCAACTCCAAATGGAAGGGGCTTGATATCGGTCCCGCCACCATTACCCTGTTCACCGAGGTACTTAATAATGCCAAAACCATTGTATGGAACGGTCCGATGGGGGTATTTGAGATTGATGCCTTCGGCAGGGGGACTTCTGCATTAGCGCATAGTGTGGCAAATTCCTACGCTTTGACCATTGTAGGTGGAGGCGATACGGATGTGGCAATCCATAAAGCCGGCGAAAGTGACAGAATCACCTATATATCAACCGGAGGTGGCGCTTCAATCGAACTTTTGGCCGGTAAATCGCTCCCGGCGATTGAGGCCCTTGATGGTTTAGACAACCCACGCTGATTATGTATTTGGGAATAAAGAAAGGGGGATATTATCCCCTTTTTTTTATGGTAAATGGCAAAATAATGTAGAAAAGTTATCATGCGTAATATAAAGATAATTTTGGAGTATGACGGGACGAGGTATCATGGCTGGCAGCTTCAGGGTGATACTATTACGATTCAGAAAGTCCTTGAAGAGAGCATCAGGAAAATTACACAGGAAGACGTCAGAGTCATCGGTTCGGGTAGAACGGACGCAGGCGTTCATGCTGTTAATCAGGTAGCAAACTTCAGGACGAATTCCAAGATAGAGGTGAGAAATCTTTTCCATGGAATAAACAGCCTTCTGCCGCGGGACATTGTGGTAAAGCAACTGGCGGAAGTGGACGCAGCCTTTCACGCACGGTACGATACCAAAAGCAAGGTGTATTTGTACCAGATATACAACAGTCTGGTTCGCTCGGCATTATGCAGGCATTACGCCTGGTTTATCCACGAACCCCTCGATGTGGTAAGGATGAAGGAAGCGGCTTTGCGTCTCATCGGAACATTTGATTTTTCTTCCTTCTGCGCTGCCAATTGCGGCATTAAGGACCACGTTAGAACTGTAATTGATATTGATGTGGAGATGAACCAGGCTATGGTGAAGTTTTTTATTGAAGCTAACGGGTTTTTAAAATACATGGTAAGGAATATAGTCGGTACGCTTGTTGATGTTGGCAAAGGGAAGATATCTTCGGGCGAATTAATAAGTATCGTGGAAGCGAGGGATAGAAGAAGGGCAAGTATAACCGCGCCGGCACATGGACTTTTCTTGAAGGAAGTTAGATACTGATGAAGATTTTGATATTAGGCCACAAAGGTATGCTTGGCAGTGATCTTTTTATGAGACTTTTTGTCTTTCATGAGGTGACAGGCAAGGATATAGAAGATTTTGATATAGCCTCTGCAGAGTCCTGCGAGAGAGTTGTTGCAGAAACCGAGCCCGATGTTGTTATAAATGCCGCTGCTTACACCAATGTCGATGGCTGTGAAACGAAAAGAGAAGAATGTTTTTCTGTCAATGCGGAAGGAGTGAAAAATATTGCCCTGGCATGTGCAGAACGGGGCATAAAAATCGTCCACTTCAGCACGGATTACGTCTTTGACGGCAAAAAGAAAACTCCTTACGTGGAAGATGATTCATGCAATCCTATCAACGTTTACGGTCAGTCGAAGCTGGCGGGAGAACAATATTTAAAGGAATTTTCCAATAACTATATTCTCATCCGCTCGGCATGGCTTTATGGGAAGAACGGGAAGAACTTCGTGAAGACAATTGTGGAAAAGGCGAAAATAGAAAAGAATTTGCAGGTTGTTGATGATCAGGTCGGTTCTCCGACGTTTACATGGGATCTGGCGGGCGCCGTTCAGCTAATGATCGAAGGCAATTACAGCGGGACATATCATATTACAAACAGGGGGAGTTGCAGCTGGTACGCGTTCACTCAGAGAATAATAAAGTCTGCCTGCATAAATGGTGTTACCGTGAAGCCGATAAAATCAGATGTTCTGGCAAGGCCCGCTAATCGTCCCCATTACAGTGTTCTCAGCTGTCGAAAATTTATCACCTCTGCGGGAAAAGCGATGAGATACTGGCAAGTAGCTCTTGACGATTATATCCGCAAAATGGAATATTAAGAACTATCACTTTACTGAACCATCGCTTGAAAGGTGTTCTCATCATACCTCATTAATGGTCGAACAGTAATATTACATAAAAACCATTGTGGAGGCCTATCATGAAAAAGGGATTGCAAAGATCCATACCGATCATTTTACTGCTGCCTTTGCTGGTTACAACTCAGAGCTGCGTGGTTGCTACGAAAGAAACTGCCATCGCGCCGCAGATCCGTTCTTTTTTCAAAGGGACATATGAGGTCGGCCCGTATTTTGAAAAGCACAAACCCCAGACTGTTGCAGTTCTCCCCTTTATGAACGAAGCGAAAAGCCAGTTGGGGTCTGATGAGGTTCGCAGAGGCTTTTACAATCATTTCAGCTCGCTGCCCTATAGAGCGATGAAACTCTATACCGTGGATAATATTCTAAGGAAGGCGGGATTGACAGATAATGAAACCATCAGCAAGACCTCTCCTCAAGAATTGGGGAAAATCCTCGGTGTGGATGCTGTCATCTACGGTAGTATTTCAGATTTTGACAAGCTGTTTGCCGTTGTTTATTCCTCCGTTTCTGTAGGGGCGGAGATCAAGATGTATGATACCAAGACGGGAAACTTTCTCTGGAGCGGCAGACATGTGGCCCGCATCCACGAGGGCGGCATTTCTACAACTCCCGTAGGAATTATTGCCACGGTCGTAGCGACTGCGATGAATGTGAGAGACATCCAGTTGCTGCGTGCCTGTGACGATCTCTTCCGGGACATGGTCAAGACTATTCCTGTACCCACCATGGCGGAGGCCCTTCGTCCGCCTGTCATCAGCCTTCTCACACAGGATACGAAAAATATGCCGAAAAAGGCAGGTGATGAAATCAAGGTAGTCATTCAGGGTACGCCCAAGATGCAGGCCTACTTTGAAATCGGTGAGTTCAAAAAGAATATTGACATGCAGGAAGTTGAGCCGGGAGGATATCTGGGTATATATAAGGTCATTCCGGGAGATAATGTAACAAAAGCCGTCATTACAGGCTATCTAAGGGATGATGCGGGTAACACTGCCCAATGGGTCGATGCCATAGGAACCGTAACCCTTGACACTATACCGCCTGATACAGTCGAAAACGTTAGTGCAGTGGGACGGAATAGCGTGGTTCTTCTGAGATGGGGGAATTCACCGGCCTCGGATTTGGCGGAATATAGGGTATACCGTAGCAGCACTCCTCTCAGCGGTTTTCAGCAAATTGCGAAGATGGAAGTGAACGAGTATCGTGATGAGAAACTGGCCAATACACAGAAATATTACTATCAGGTAACCGCCGTGGACCGGGCCGGAAATGAAAGTGAAAAGTCGAACACCGTAACCGGAATGCCTGTGGAGCCCGGGCCTACGCCTGTCTCGGGGAGCATAGAGTCTGACACTACCTGGTATGCTGGCGCAAGTCCGTATATAATTGAAACTTCAGTAGTGGTTAAAGACAAAGCCGTTCTCACTATTGAACCGGGTACGGAGATACGTTCCAAGGGCGGTGCACTGGTAATCGAAGGAAGGCTAAATGCTCAGGGGGATGCGGAGCACGTTATTATTTTTGACGTTGCGGAAGGCGGTAAATCGTGGAAGGGATTGGTTTTTAATAATGTCAAGGAAAAGGAAAATCTCCTAAAATTCTGCCGCATCAGGAACGCCGCAATGGGGGTTCTTTGCCAGGCATCTTCGCCACTTATTGAGGCCTGCGAACTTGTGGAGAATGATACCGCCTTAATGATTTCGGGTGCATTTTCAAGACCGCAGCTAATGAGAAATACAATGCATAAAAACAGAGGCGCCGCGGTTTCGATTGTGGATGGAGCCCAGCCAAAACTGACCGAAAATAATATCCAGAATAATGCGAAGGAAGGCATTTTAATTCAGTCGTCCGCGCCTCTAATCACACATAACATGATTACACAGAATCGGGGGCCGGGAATTACTGTAAAGAAAAGTCAGGCTGTAATCACTGAGAACAATATCAATGACAACAAGCCGGTTGACATCCTGGGTGATGTGACCGTAGAAGCAGT